>PBEJ01000003.1 GCA_002719595.1 Verrucomicrobiales bacterium | reverse complement strand
ATTTCATCAATATATTAGATTTTACACCATTTCCAATGTAAGAATTTAGTGGTCTTGCTGGTGGTTTTTGCCAATTCACCGATGCGAAGGCCTTGAACCCAGAAAGGAGAACCATCACTAGTGCACGCCACTACGCAGGAACGCTTTTCTCTGGCTCCTATTTTAGCATTAGTGAATAAATCCTGTAATTTTGCATTATGTTTGCATCCGATTGGGTGAAAGCGATCCCCTGGTTGCCAATATCTCAACAGGATATGTTTCCCGAGGCAATGGGCATCGAAAACCTCTTCACTTGGTATATTAAGCTTTTGTGGTGTGACCTTACATTTGATTTGGGTTTTTCCAAAGTTGTGGGTTGTCCACCTACTCTTCAAGTGGATTAATGTTTGCAGCTTATTAAAGTTGAGTTGGTCAAATTTATTGAGCCGTAATATGCCGTTGGATTCGAGAGTTGCATGTGATCCTTCGCAAACGCAGATAGACTTGCCTACAGAACCGATTAAATCCTCAATCAAGGAGTATTGTGGTTCGATATTGAATTGAATTAACTGATGCCAGACAACCCAGCGCTTGACTGCTTTATGAAGATTGAGAAAAGGATCGCGCGTGCCTGCCTCTAGCCAGCGTATGGCAGATTCACTTGAGTAATCTGCATCCGTAAAAACGAGATCTTGGGATTGCAAAATAGAAGTTTCAATATTCGTTCTGTAGTTTCGCTTTAAATAAGGTATTAGATTTTTTCGAATTTTGTTGCGAAGGTGTTTTGTGTTTGTATTTGTGTGGTCTTTCCTGAATGGGATTGAATTGTCGCGTGCGTATTGAAGGAGTTCTTCTTTGCTGAAATTTAAAAGAGGCCGCGTCAGGTTAATGTTTTTATCAATGGTTAACGAGGATAATGGCTGGATCCCACCAAGCCCTTTGCCTCCAGCCCCGCGCACTAAACGCCATAAAAAGGTTTCCACCTGGTCACCGGAGTGATGTGCTGTTGCGATATATTTACACCTAAGCTTTCTAGAAGTTTTAGCGAGAAATTTATAACGCGCTTCTCGGGCTGCCATTTCTATTCCGTGTTTTTTGATTAATTTTGCATCATGTTTCCATTCACCTTGGGCAGCTTTAACGTTTAACTTTTCGGCATATTTAGATACCAACGCTTGGTCTTTATCTGATTCTGTTCCCCTAAGCATATGGTTAAAATGGGCAGCTGATACTTTCCATTCATGTTGCTCATAATTGGATAATAATTTTAGGCAGTGAAGTAACACCATGGAATCTACCCCCCCTGATACGGCAACCAAAATATGGCAATGCTTCGGGAAAAGAGATGCAGCTTCAGCCTCGATCTTTTCAATCAGGCAGCTCATTAAGTAAGCATAGGTTTAATCAGTCTGCCCGCAACATCGGTTAATCTGAAATCACGGCCTTGAAATCTATATGTAAGCTTTTCGTGGTCTATGCCCAGAAGGTGAAGTATGGTGGCATGTAAATCGTGAACGTGACATTCCCTGTCTACTGCGCCGAACCCGAACTCGTCTGTTTCGCCTACTACGTTGCCTGGTTTAACCCCCGCCCCCGCGAACCACATGCTGAATGCGTCGATATGGTGGTTCCTGCCAAGCGTTGTGCGTTTCTCGCTCATAGGGGTGCGCCCGAATTCTCCTCCCCAAATAACAAGGGTGTCATCCAGTAAGCCTCTCGCCTTGAGGTCTTTCACAAGGGCGGCTGCAGGTTGGTCTACTTGCTTTGTGACTTGCGTAAGGTGCTTGGTGAGAGTTTCAGTGGGCCCTCCATGGTGGTCCCAGTTGGTGTGGTAAAGTTGGACGAAACGCGTGCCGCGTTCTACCAGTCTTCTGGCCAGAAGACAGTTTCTGGCAAAACTGGATTGATCTTTTTTTGCTCCATATAAATCCAGAGTAGATTCTGATTCCTGGGATAAATCCATTAATTCCGGAGCGCTCGATTGCATTTGATAGGACATCTCATAGCTAGCGATTCTCGTGCGAATCTCTTCGTCTCCAGTTTCCATCAGGCGCTTGAGGTTCAATTCTCTTAATGTATCCAGAGAATCACGCTGGGACCTTGTGCTGACTCCTACTGGATTAGCTAAATTAAGGATAGGATCTCCGCTGCCGCGCAAAGGAACTCCTTGATGTGTAGTTGGTAAAAATCCACTTGCCCAGTTTACCGCTCCTCCTCTTGGGCCTCTGGGTCCTGATTGAAGAACCACAAACCCAGGTAGATTGCTGGATTCGCTTCCGATACCATAGGTAATCCAGGAGCCCATGCTAGGTTTACCGAAGATGCCGGACCCGGTATTCATAAACAGTTTTGCAGGGGCGTGGTTGAACAAGTCTGTTTTACAGGTTCGTACCAAGGTTATTTCGTCGGCGATCGAACCTATGTGCGGGAAACATTCACTAGCCCACATGCCACTTTGGCCGTGTTGTTTAAATTTTCTGATAGTTCCCTGGAGTTTTTGGGGGTTTTTGAATGAGCTATTCATGAAGGCAAATCGTTTTCCCTTAATGAATGATTCAGGGATATTTTGGCCATCCCTTTTCACTAGTTCAGGTTTCCAGTCGAAAAGGTCTAAGTGTGATGGGCCTCCTGCCATAAAAAGAAATATGACATTTTTTGCCTTAGGCGGTAAGTGGAATTGCTTTATGGACCCCTGACTTGTAAACGCTTTATTATTCATGAGCGAGCCAAGCGCAATTGAGCCAAGCCCTATTCCGCATTGGCCAAAGAAATGACGTCGGGTTGTCTCCTGAAGGTTATTCACGCGTGATGGTTTCATCTAGGTTCAGTAGGACTCTTGCGAGCATGGTCCATGCCGCCTGCTCGTTGCGGTCACTTTCCGGAACGACAGGGCCATTGGTACGCTGAGCTACCAGGGTCAGTGTTTTCGTGTCTATATCGGTGTAAAGAGTTCTTTGTTTATTTAAAAAAGATTTAAGGATCGATACTTCGTGCGCAGATGGCTTGCGAGCGAGGCAAAGGCGAAAGCCCATCTTTATCCTTGTCTCATCAGTATTGCCGCCTTCTTGGATAAGGCGTTCAGCAAATCCTTGGGATATTTCAAAAAATGCAGGGTCATTTAGTAGAGTCAGTGCCTGCAGCGGTGTGTTGGACCTGATTCTTCGTGTGCAGCTGGCGAAAGCATCCGGGGTGTCAAAAACATTAAGTGCGGGGTGAGGTGTTGCACGCCAGCGGTAGGTATATACGGCTCGTCGGTAACGGTCCTCGCCTGAGCTAGCCGTCCATTTCCGACGCGATTGACCTAGGTTCATGCAGCCTTGAGGTTGAGGTGGGTAGACTCCGGGGCCGCCCATTTTTTCAGACAAAAGCCCACTTGCTGCCAAAGCGTTATCACGTAGAATTTCCGCATCCAGTCTAAGGCGGGATTGTTTGCCTAATAATTTATTAGCTGGGTCGGCTCTAGTAAGTTCAGAACGGTTGTTTGACGATTGCCTATAGGTGGCTGAAGTAACAATAAGTTTATGAATAGCCTTTTGATTCCATCCAAGCCGCATAAATTCAGTTGCCAGCCAATCTAGAAGTTTCGGGTGACTGGGTGGTAGGGATTGGGTTCCAAAATCATTTTCAGTTTCAACTATTCCAATTCCGAAATAATGTTGCCAAATTCGGTTTACCGTAACTCTTGCCAGGAGGGGGTTATTCTTGCTGGCAATCCAATATGCAAAATCAAGCCTGTTAGAATTTTTTTTATCAGGGAGATTATGAAGTATGGCAGGCGTCCCCGGTTTCACTTGTTCTGCGGGCCGGGTAAAGTCACCGTTAACAAAGCGGTGAGAAGCTCTGGGCGTCTTGCGTTGGGCCATGACAAGCGTTGTAGTAACCCTAGGACGAGTTTTTTTGTGCTTGGTTATTTCACCGGTTAATTTTTTTCTGGCCAAAGAATTTTCAGGTAGTTCCTTCAGGCGAATCTCAAGTTTTGATAATTTTGAGTTATATTGCTTAATTGATTCTAATTCTCCTGCGGAAGGTGCTTCAATTCTTGGCTCATCAGCCTGATTAAGAAATGCAAACAATTGAAAAAATTCTGATTGTGATATGGGGTCAAATTTATGGTCATGGCACTGGGCGCAGCCAAATGTTAATCCAAAAAACACTTCTCCAGTGGTGGCTACTCTGTCAAAAATAGAGTCGATTCGGAATTGTTCCTTGTCTACGCCCCCTTCAGTATTGATTTGAGTGTTACGGTGAAAACCGGTGGCAATACGTTGGTCTATTGTCGCTTCAGGAAGCATGTCCCCGGCAATTTGTTCTATTATAAATTGGTCAAAAGGAAGATTCTTATTGTAGGCGTCGATAACCCAATCTCGGTATTTCCAAATTGTTCGCGGGGAATCGTGGCTGTAACCATTACTGTCAGCATAACGCGCAAGGTCAAGCCAATGGCGGCCCCATCTTTCGCCATAGTGTTTTGAAGAAAGGAGCTTATCTACAATTTTGGAATATGCGTTTTTACCTTGGTCGTCTAAAAATTTATCTATTTCACCCGGGGTGGGCGGTAAGCCGATTAAGTCAAAATAGACCCGACGCAATAAAGTTGTTTGCCCTGCTTCAGGAGAAGGTTCAATGCCTGCCTCTTCAAGCTTGGAAAGCACAAAGTGGTCTATGGGGTTCAGGGGCCATTCGGTTTGCTCGACTTTAGGCAATGAATGCCTTTCCGGTTTTATGAACGCCCAATGCTTGTCGGTTTCCGCTGAAATCAGTAGCCCGCTAAATGTTAGGCAAATGTAGAGCAAGCCGCGCACAGTATTTATACTAGGGATATTTGTGTGATGTGCAAGGCTAGGGATACGGGTAGATTTATTTTTCTGGGATACGATTTAGTGTATAATAAAATGTATCATGCCAAAGCTTTGATCCCGATTGCGATCGAACATCCAGCGCCCTGACGCCTGTTACATAACCTGCTTTCCATCCATTTAACCCGATCGTGATCGAGAGCCTATCGGTTGATACAGTTAAAGCATCGACTTTAATTACTGTGAAACTATCCGCCTTGCCTTCGTGGTTGAACTCAGGAGAGCCATATTTCTTATGGAGCTTATAGTTATATTGCCACACATCGAAACCATCTAAAGCCTTGGCAGTGTCCTTATTAACTGGTGCAGTGAAGTTTATCCGAAAGCCTTCCGGTAGGACATTCACGGATTGAACCTCAAAGGGGGTTTTGCCGGTAAAGGTTACCCTTTCCAGACTGTGAAATGCTGGAGCGTTTGCTGCCCACGCTCTAACTTTTCCTCCGCCTGCGTATAGATTTCCATCTTTGCCCATGATTATTCTGTTCACGCCTGATTGGAATCCCTTTAGAAATGGCCATACTGCGCCTTGCCATTGCCCCTCGACCTTCTCTAGCTGGACCCGCGTTATGACCGCATTCTGAAAGTCGCTAACAAGCAACTGTCCTTTAAAGGGGCCAAACCTATCATCTATAATTTCAGTCATTCCGCTTGCTGAGCGAACCCACTTATAAGGGAACCAAACAGCCGGTGGGTCCATCGATTCTCTTCCTATGTATTCTTCTTTAGGCGCAGGCTTCGAGGTGGGATGGCCATAAAAGCCGCCATCTTTTACGTGGTTTAATTTACATGCGCCAATCCATGCGCCTTGATTATCAGTGACAAATAAATCTTTCTCCTGCCCAAATGCAATAATGCCATTAGGTTCGCGGAGCCCGCTGGCAAAAGGGGTTGCCTTTTCACTTTCAGGACTAATTTTTAGAGCCCAACCCATATGTTTGGCGTCCCAATGGCCCGCATGTCCGGCGTTAGCTATGATCAGATTTCCGTCTCTATCGAGTACAGGGCCATAGGAAAAGGAATTGTAACTTCCGGTGTAATCCCAATCACTTGACACGCGTTCGAAAAGATCCGCTACTCCATCATCGTTTGTATCTTGAAGGCGGGTTACTTCGGATTTATTACCCAAATAAATATGACCGTCTCTAACTAGAAGGCCCATTGGTTCATTCATTCCTCTCGCAAACCGCCGATATTTCATTTTTTGGATGGGCCCGGTAGCGTTTTCTACAATCCAGACCTCACCGGTGTAAGTGCAAATCGCAAGGTCTTTTGGGCTGACCCAATCCATGCCTGTAGCGAAAAGATTTATGTCAGGCAAAGCAAGGGCTTCTACTTTGTAATGTGGATCAAAGACAAAACTGCGGCGAGCTTTTGGGTTGGCAGGTAAAAGAACAGCCTTTGAGTTCGTTATCTTAAATTTAGGCATGCTAAAACCCTGAGCTGCTTTTGCGGCCGCTACAGGATCTTTAGCGGTAAAACTTATAAGTTCAAATTTAGATGGTGAATTATTTTCTTTTATTGAAACAATGATTTGAGCCATTTGGGCTTCATGTCTTGTGAATTGATTGCCCTTAGTGCTGCCTTCTTCAGTAAACTGTTCCTCACTAAAGACAATTTTATCTTTGATAACTTTAATGGCCCCCTGCCCTTTTAGGATNCATACCAACACATCATCCTTCCTTTGGATTGCAACTGTCCGGGGGAAATCAATTTTGATTGGTNTGCCTTCTTCGATATGAGCCTTATGGGTTATGTTCCCTTCTACTGAGTCAAACTGGAAAGTTCTGATAAATGTANCATNTTGTGAGGAAAAAGTTTCGCGTACTTCTGTGGTGCTTTTATGGCCTGCTAATTGATAAAGCAAAGTCACTTGCCCGTTGANGCTNCTAAAACCTNTATATTGAGTTTTAAGGGCANCGTTAGGCTCTTGCATCCAAGACTGAATAGGCGGGTTTCCCCAGAGTGCTGTTCCATTTTTATGACAGATAAAGGGGCGTTTTCCGCCGTGGTAGCACGGTCCGTAAAGATCGAGTCCTTTTCCTTTCCACGCAGTATGGATGCGCATATTCTGTGTGTCATAGGCCAAGTGTAGGTTGTTAGATAAATTAATCACCAGACTTCGGCTGCTTTTGGTCATGGGCGCCATACGAAAGAGTTGCCCGGGAGGATCGTTGTAGGCAGGGAGAACAGGTTGTTTTTTGGCCGCGTAACCGGCAAGTCCGCTTAAACTCAGTATACCAGCGACCATAATAATTCGCATGATTTGAGTATAATTATTAACATGACTCTAATCAATGAGGCTTTTTGTTTCCGGCTGGAGTTTTGTAGTCAAATGCCNCTAGNATCTGCCATGAAGCTTACGCATTTAATTTTAATTTTGGTAACTCTCAGCCTTGGATGTGCGCAGTGGCATGGCTTTAGAGACTTATATAAAGGCATGACTAAAGAAAANGTAANAAGTACTTACGGAGAACCTTTTCGCACAGTTGAGCTAAAAACACGTGACGGATCTTCGATCGAGTTTTGGTTTTTTGGCTCATCACTACCTCCCTACGGATCAAAGCCAATTGCCTTTAGGGGAAACCGCTTGGATAGTTGGGGGAGCGATGTAGAATATCTTTTTCCGGAAATTGAGCCTTCAGAAATGGATAAACTACAGACGGGTTCCAAGGACTAAGGGTAGAAAATCAAATTGCCTAGAGCGTTTTTGCCGGATAAGTATAGGGCAGTTGATGCTCCCGTAGCTCAGTTGGATAGAGCAGCGGTTTTCTAAACCGCTGGTCGCTGGTTCGAGTCCAGCCGGGAGTGCCATTCAAATTCCGTTTTTATTTAGTTAGTCCAATATGGCTAGCTTTGAACTCCAGACTAAAAAAGTTTTTTTCATTATTAAGTTCTAGGTGGGAGTTGCTTCTCTCTGGTTGGTTAACTAANTTTTCNNNATGAAGNACGCCCTCTTNATTTTATCGGTTANTTTTTTGGCAGGGTGTGTTTCAGGGTCAATATGGGTTTCTAACCCTAATGATTTAAACAATGTGGCTATTGAGAAGGCGATTCGTAAGCAACTTATGAAGCCCTCAGGCAGGCTCACNAAGAAAAAATTGGATATGGTGGATTCACTGGCCATTACTTCCNGTCAATTAACNTCTGTTAAGGAATTGNGTATGCTTACAGAATTACGGTTTCTGGATCTNTACAACAATGATTTAACTGACGTAAATGGATTGGAGGGATTGGTTCGTTTAGAATCTTTAAACTTAGGTGAAAATCAACTTACAGATATTGGTGCCCTATCAGGATTAACNCGATTAAAGAGCCTTACNCTTGGTGAAAATAAACTGANNTCTGTCGAGCCTTTGGAATATCTTACTGATTTAGAGTCACTGGATCTCTACAATAACAACCTCACTGCTGTTGAAGGCTTGGGGAAGTTGGTGAAGCTAAGGAGTATATACCTCGATGGTAATCAACTCAGTACTGTGGAAGGATTGCAATTGTTGCCCCGTTTGGAAAACTTGTGGCTTTCGGGTAATCCCGATATGACCAGAGCGTACATAGATAAATTACAAAAGGCTCTGCCGAACTGTAATATTACTCCAAAGTTTTATGGCCAGTGAATGCCGTATCTTCGAAAAAAANTTTGAGNTGTTGTTATTAGTTCAATAGTACTCTCGTATAGGGGCTGGAGATATAGGTCTTATATGTTTTATCCCCTCGTCGGANGATTTTGNGGTGGTTGCTAAANAAATCTATATGCTTCTTTCCNGCTGCCNTAGGCAACGTGAAATTCCATGAGTTATCTTCTTTCTGATNCTTCATGGGTGCCGACTGGTTTTTNGGAAATAGGTCCCCAAGGTAAGCTGCACTGCCATCTGGTCCGCGATCATAAATCCACCAGATTTGGCCACTTTGAGCCTGAGCTCCGGCAGGAAAAGATACCTTNATCTCAATCTTTTNCNCATTGACCCAGCTCTTTACCCGAGGGGAAGGTAATAATCCTTCCCCGNCNAAAAAATGGTGCAGTAAAAACGCTGCCTTATTTTGNTCGCTTCGTTCGGCAGCCGGGTGCGGTTCACGAANTCCATGTCCGGAATTGGCGCGAAGATATACTGGCACGTTNGGATAGTGCTTNCCTCCCCACGCTAAATCAAATGCTACAAAATCGTGGGTACCCGGGTGGAANAATACTTCCACACCTCGCTTNTTTAACTCGGTCANTTTTGGGGCGATAAATACTTGCGGTGACATTGATTTGGCCAACCTTTCCAGGTCGCTCCACTTGTGCCCGGCTTCAATTGCGTCTCGGTTGTAGACGGGGCCAAAAGTTCCGCCAAGGAAGGNATGGCTAAAGATTTGACGCTCATTAATTCTTTTGCTCTGGCTACGAAGGCGANCAGCATATTGCTTGTTAGCTTTCNCAAGATCAGCCCATGTTTTTTCATCGCAAAGCCGCAGAGGTGAGGGCCAGATAGGTGAGACTGNCGCATGTAAGGCAGTGAGCCGGTCATCTTGCAGCAAGGCTACTGAGGGTGAGGCNCCATTCTTAGAGCCGCCTGACATNGCGACTTTACCTCTCTCGAAATGGTCCTTCTCGGCATAGGCAGCAGTAGTTGCACGCATTAAAGCCGCGGGCCAACCCCAATATTGGATGGAATGTTTCGGGTTTAAGGTTTTGATGAATTGCCTNTCGGCCATTCGGCCCAATTCTGGAAGGCCTGAGGCCGGCAAGACCTGGACCACGGTAAACACTAGCCCTACTCCACCACGTAACAACTCGGCATCCACCCCGCGAGGAGGGAAATCATTTTGCATATTGCCNAGTTGGTGGCCGCCGGTTAGATGGAAGCCTTTAGCTTTACGATCGTGTGGCGNAATTAGCCTAACGGGCAGCCGGTATTCACCCCCCGGGACCAATTCCCCAACGCGAATGGTTATGAGTTTTTGACGGGTCATCACTTCTCCTNGTACGGAATGCCAATCTTTCAACACCTTCACGTTTAGTGTGGTGGCATCCCGAATAGCCGCCATGTCAAATAATTCGCCAGCTTGCGTAGCAAGGGCAAGAAGGCTTGCTANCNTTAAAATCACAGTNTTTATAAATCTCATTTTTTTAATTATATTAAATTACAGCNTCGGAATATNNTTTCGTGAATTTTATGAATAAAAATAACCGTGAAAACAAAACCTATTTGGAAGATTGAAGGACTGTAGCTTTTCCTTTAAGCCGCGGATCATGGGCTGCCTGAAATTNNTCATTAAAAAAGCCTACTGCTTGAGTGGCNCCCATGCTGTCATAAATCTTTAGCTGGTGGCCTCGCTGTTTTAAGTTTTTCAGGACAGTCTCTCCTGCCTTTCTTTCAATTCGTATTGAGTTAGGTTTCCATTGATGGTGAAAGTGTGGTTGAGCTAATGCTTCCTTAACTGGTAAGTTATAGTCCAGCATATGAATAATAGCGAGGAGGGTCTGGGTGATGATTGTGGGGCCGCCGGCTGCGCCTACCGCTAGAATAGGTTTATTACCCTTGAGCACAATTGTGGGGCTCATGCTCGATAAAGGGCGTTTTCCCGGGGCAACCGAGTTGGCCTCGGCGCCCAGCAGNCCAAAAGCATTAGGCACTCCGGGTGCGGCTGCAAAATCATCCATTTCATTATTCATAATCACCCCGGTGCCTGGGATAACNACCTTGGAGCCAAAGGAAGTGTTAATGGTTGCGGTAATGGCCACCCAGTTGCCTTCACTGTCTGCACAAGAAAAATGGGTGGTATGTTTACTGAACACATCCTCATTGGANCGAGGNGGAGTCCCGTAGGATTTGACAGTCGANGCTTTTTTTAGATCAATTCTTNCAGCCAATTTTTTAGCGTATCCCTTATCNACNAGCCCTTTTGGGACCTTTGTAAATGCTGGATCGCCCAACCAATGCGCTCGGTCGGCAAAGGCCAGTTTCATCGATTCTGTGATGAGGTGATAAAAGTCGGCTGACTTGGGGTCAATCCCCTGTAAATCATAACCCTCTAGCATATTCAAAATTTGGGCCACATGCACTCCTCCCGAACTCGGTGGGGGCATTCCCAAAATAGTATACCCCCGATAGGTCGTGCGTACCGGATCCAAATCGGTAGTATGATATTTTGCAAAATCCGCCGTAGANATAATGCCGCCATNATTTTCCATCCAAGCGGCGGTTTTTTTTGCAAAAGGCCCCTTGTAAAACCAGTCCGTCCCATGCTTGGCCACCTGACGGTAGGTGTTGGCTAAATCCGGCTGTTTGAGAATTTGCCCGGCCCGCTTTGGATTTCCATTTTGATCCAATAGAATTTTTGCAGNAGCAGGAAATTTTCTTATATCACGGACTTTTACNCGAATCCGTCCGGCATATGCGGTCGGAATTTTGAATCCATNTTCAGCAATCTTAGCCGCATTCTCCAGGTGTATGTTAAAGGANAGTTTGCCGTNATTTTCGATCAGTTCAGCATAAGCCTTNAGTGCTCCCGGCACTCCAATAGCCAAGGCTCCAGTTTGGCTNAGATTTGTGTCAGCCTTGCCATTNCGTAGGTACATGTCGCGGCGGGCTGNGGCTGGGGCTTGTTCTCGGCCATTGAGTGTNATNACTTTACCGTTGGCTAACCGTGCCACTACAAAACATCCTCCGCCGATTCCTGAATTNTACCCGTTAACAACGCCTAAGGTGAGTCCTGCAGCTACGGCCGCGTCAAAGGCGTTACCCCCACTTTTTAAAGCATGAATAGCTGCATCAGTTGCTATTGGGTCAACCGTGGCCACTGCGCCTGCGGGNGCAGGCCTGAGTGGGTAAGAAAAAAGAACCAGAGTGACAAGAAATTGGCGGAAGAAACCGTTCATGAGATGNATTAACTATTTCATTTTGGACTACTTCCAGTCCAGCCCTGATTGAAGCGTGTTAAAATTTACATGACCTGTGGTGGTCACCGCCACCATGTCCTCTACCCGTACACCGCCATATTTAGCCGAATAAAGTCCCGGCTCTACTGTGAAAACCTCGTTAACCATTATTTTTTCCCCGCCCTTGGCCAGTAAAATTGGCTCATGTATGTCCAGTCCAATACCGTGCCCGGTGCCGTGGCGCATCCCAATATAATCCTCATTGGTATCATCAGGGGGTTGGCCCATATGGTATCCCCCTGACCTGATAACTTCTGTCACAGCTTCATGCACTGCCTGGCCTGTGGTTTCCGGTCGCAGTGCTTCACAGCCGACACGGTGGGCCTGTAGCACGCAGGCATGCATGTCGCGAACCTGATCAGAAGGATCTCCGTTAACCACCGTTCGAGTGCAATCGCCGCAATAATGGGTGTGGTTATGGGTTGGAAAAATATCCACAATCACCGGAAAATTCTTCTGTAAGGGGCCGGTGCCAAAGTGATGGCAATCGGCAACATGTGGAATGGTTACCACAATTGAGTCATGTAAAGTAGTGCAGTCATGATCTAGCACAAAACGGCTAATAAGTTGACGTACCCGTTCAGAGGTTAGGGCAATGCCCTCATGTTGCAATATGCCATCGGAGTTGGCTGGCGCTTTGGCAATAAGTGAGCAGGCCATTTGCATGGCATCTTCAGTAACTTTTTGAGCCTCACGCAGGTGTTGTAGTTCTTTCTCACTTTTAATACGTCTTTCCAGCACGCCAAAACTTGAATCGTATTGTAATCGGATGCCAATTTTCTGAATTTCATTAGCGAATAAAAAAGGTAATGTCCGATCTACCTGAGCCTCTTTTACTCCTGCCTGTCTCAAGCATTCAGCACCGGCTTGGGCCAGTGCGGTATCTCGGTCACCATCCAGGCCTTTCTCAGGGGTGAAATCGGAGGCACACCCAATTTTATCAGCTTTGGCCAAGCGCTTTGCCCGGTCCATCTCGATATCACGGACCAGAAGGGTGGTTTTTCCGTTGGGTAATTGCGCGAAAAAGGCCGAATCTCCAACTGAAAACTGAATCCGGTGAAACAAGGTCATGTTTACGGCGGGTACTCCGGCCAGAACTTTGGCTATTGAATTACTCATTTATTTTTTAGGAAATAATTAAAAAATTTATAGATTACAGAATTACTCTTTAAATTCGGTGAATGGTCAGGTCGATTGGTCATGGCCACGCGGTTCTTTACGCCAATTAGATTGTTAATGGCGATACTATGATTTAAAGCCTCCCACCGGTGCGGGCCATCCTCCGAGCCACCACTAACCAAGAAAGGTCGCGGCGCCATCAAAGCGTGCAGCTCGTGCAGGTCGCGGTCAGTTTTCAGCAGGTGCGGGTAAAGGCCGCGAGCGGGATTGTCGGCCTTGGGGACGCCACGTTTGCGCCAGGGCTTAGGATGATAGCCTAGATACCAAGGCTCCCAATAGTTAACACTCGGGCGCGTATCAAAAACAATACCAGGATCCGACCATGCCGCAGCGGCAAATTTATCATACAAGCAAGAGGCAAACATTGCCCATTTACCACCATATGAATGACCAACGATTCCGATACGTTGCGCATCTACTTTTGGTTGATTGGCTAACACATGCCAGGCATTGGCAGCCGCGCAACCCAGCATTGATAGCGGCTGGACAGTCGCTTTTTCTATGGAAGGATAATAGGTGGAGTAGGTCCGGTTATTGGTTGTTTCTGTGCTCCCGATGGAAAGTGTCACAAATCCTTGGCGCGCTAGTTGTAACGCAAAATCACGATGTGGATTTTTTCCTAATCCAACAGCAGTTTCCGGTTCGTAAAATACGGTTACCACAGCCGGAAGCTTTCCTTGGCCATCGGGGGTTAAAAGGTAACCCGTGGTAAACTCCACAGGGGTCCATTTAAAACGTATTTTGAGCTGCCGAAAATTCTCCCGGCGTTTTTCTTGAAGCACCTGTATCTGAGGTTTTGTAATTAAAGCTGGCCATTGGCCCAATAGTTCATGCCAGTCCTTTAGAATTTCGTTACGGCGCTTAGCCCAATCAGTTGCTGTCTTTACTTTTGAGCCGTCATTAAAGCGTAACGGCGAGCGGTGTTTCCCCAGTTTATCCCGCCATTCCTCCGGCGGCTTGAAGTAAGGGGCAATTTCTCCCCAGTCCTGCCGCTGCGCTGTCGCCAATGGAGAAGTTAGTGCAGTGGCGGTTAATCCGGTTAGGAATCTGCGCCGATTGGTTTGAAACCGCATGCCGCACTATAGAATATTTCTCTTTTCTGTCGCGCNCAGATTTGCCTGNTTAAAGTTATTCACAATTTACCTTGTATTCGCCTCCTTCCTCCTATAGACAANTCTATTAACGAGGTTTTCGCGGAGCAATCTTACCTCCACTAATGCGAATACATTCCGATCCAGGTTAAAGGCCTGCTTGTCGGCATGGCCTTTGCCGAAATAATCGGCCTATTTGACGTAAGGGTCAGCATTGCGTCGAGTAACAAAAACTGGATTGAGAATAGATGAAAACCAAAGAACGGCCACCACGTGCCCGGAAGTCACGTAGTGCCCATAAAGCACATTTAAAAAGAGGTAAGTTGAAACGATCTAGNCATCGTTTTAAAGATCGCACAGCCTCCAAGCTAGAGCCGACACGGCCCCGTGGCCGTCCGCGAGGTGAGTTCGGCTTATTGATACCCGAACTGCAAAAAGCGATCGCAGCCAATGGTTACAGTGATCCTACTCCGATTCAGGCAGAATGTATCCCCCACTTAATTGATGGACGGGATTTGATCGGCACCGCTCAAACCGGCACCGGTAAAACCGCAGCCTTCATTCTCCCTTTATTGCAACANCTTTCATTTGAAAAAAGACGGCCACGAAGTCGTTGCCCGCGAACGTTGATACTTGCCCCTACCCGGGAATTAGCTGCCCAAATCGGAGATAGCATCGANACCTATGGGCGCTTTCTTCACCTGACATATACAGTGGTTTTTGGTGGAGTAAGCCAGTTCCATCAGGTGAAGGCCATGCATCGTGGGGTCGATGTTCTGGTCGCTACCCCCGGTCGTTTACTCGACCTTATGAATCAAGGCCATGTTCAGCTTAAAGATGTTCAGTTTTTTGTTCTCGATGAGGTTGATCGTATGTTGGATATGGGATTCATTCCCGATATCGAACAAGTCCTGGCTAAATTGCCCATTGAGCGTCAAACACTGTTTTACTCGGCGACGATGAACGAAAAAATGGAAAAACTGGCCCGTACCATGGTCACAGATCCCATCCGGATTGCTATTGAGCCTGAAACCCTTGCTGTAGATCGCATTGATCAAACTGTGTTGTTTGTCGGCCAGAAAAATAAAAACAAACTCTTATTATCACTCTGGGATAAACCTGGAATGAATAAAGTTATTCTTTTTACCCAGATGAAGCATCAGGCAAACCGAGTAGCAGAGAAACTTGAACGATCCGGAATCAAGGCAGTTGCTATTCATGGTAATAAATCACAAGGGGCTCGTACCAAGGCGTTGGATGGGTTCAAATACGGACGCTATCAAGTTCTGGTTGCAACTGATGTGGCTGCTCGCGGCTTGGATGTAGAGGATATTACCCACGTGGTTAATTATGATTTACCGATGGAAGCTGAAACATACGTGCACCGAATCGGCCGCACCGGTCGCGCCGGAATGGCTGGTTGTGCCATTTCCTTTTGCAGCGCTGAAGATCGGTCTCTTTTGCGCGGAATTGAGAAAATGTTGGGCAAACCTGTCCCCACGGAAAAAGATCATCCTTTTCACTGTAATGAATCGTTCCATTCAAGACTACCTTCCGCAAAAAGCTTTGGCAGAAGGCGTCATAGAGGCTCGGCTGCTTCTTCACGGGCGAAGCCCAAGCGTTTCAACCGTGATAATCGACGAAGCCGATGAATCATACCTCCCTGCAAGTATGGCTTGAGGTAAATATCACGAGGTTGACCAATGGAACAGGTTCAATGAGGCTCTCTTAAATTTAAACCAAATAATATATTTAAGCGGAAACATCACTGAAATGAACATGCCTGATACGGATATTACATCGCTCTTCGATGCATGGAACGTCGCAATTCAAAGCGGGAAACCCAAAAACGTATCAGCTCTTTACGAAAATAACGCTATCTTACTACCCACCGTTTCCAATCAGGTCCGACATAACCACAAGGAAATTGAGGACTATTTTGTTCATTTCCTAGCTAAAGGTCCAAAGGGAGTTATCAATGAATCAAATATTCGTATCTTTGGTAATATAGCGATTAATTCGGGTGTTTATACGATCACTTTTAGTGATGGAAACTTGATTCAGGCCAGATTTACCTTCGTATATCACTGGAATGGTCACCGTTGGTTAATTGAGGAGCATCATTCTTCTGCAATGCCGGAAGGATGACCCCAAAGATTTTTTTGGTATTTGATGTGATCGCGACAAATCGCAAACTAATTAACCTGTTGTTGCGCTATCCAACCACTTCACCATTGCTTACGAATTCAGTGCAGCGTCCCACATAAACGCGAGCTTAATAGACCAGATTTTGTCCGCCTCCAGTGCTAGCTCGCATACATACCGCCTCATATTAGGAGTAAGCTCCGATGGATATAAGTTCTTCTTAGGTACCTCTAATCGTTTTTGCAAGCCGCATCCATAATACAAACAAATAAAGATAACTTCATTTTAAGTTAAATTGATGATTGAGTATTGGATTTAAGATCAACTCGATTGAAGGCTTGGCGGTGGTAACAACATCAATAATGTCGTCGGCTAGATTTAGGGAATAATGGCATAGTGGATCATCCACCAGATCATCAATCAGTGAGTTTTTGGCTACATATTCGAGGTAAGCTGAATCAATATGCTGGCAAAGTATAAGACCATCAATTTCCGTAGTGCCTCCGGCTTCCGCAGCCCAGTAAGATTCATCGGTAACTTGATGCGCCAAAACATGAGAAAACTTTATTCGAACATGTTTACTTTTTTCAGTGATTTCGATGGGTGATGCTCTTTTAACCGATAGCCCATTACTAATTTCCACATCTTTGGCACTGGAGGAAGTTATTCCTTCGGCGATCTCCACCTTGAGAAGGGCTTCTTTGTATTCGAGTCGCTGCAGAAACCACCATTGGGCCCCGGCTAATAGATCACTCATGGCTCAGGGTTTACCGTTCCAGTCGGCCCACCACTTCTGAAAAATCCCCAGCTGTAATTCCGCGTAGCGGCTCTGGCTTTCACTCAGCCCATCGGACTCGTTGAAATGATGTTCGTAATTGGAGTCACCAAGGAGGACTAGTAGATATTTGTAATAGAGTACCAGATCCGGACCTTCGTCAAAGGTGGATAAAACCAAAAGCGCCTGTTCGAGCTCCTTGGCGTAGACCCGGCTCTGCGCGCAACCCTCAGCAGCTTTTTCACAAAGTTTAATGTAGTGCAAAACCTCCACGGGCAAACAGTTCCCAATCCCAGTGATGGCTCCGCGGGCACCACAATTCACAAAACCATGCAGGACTTGTGTATCTACCCCAGCCATCAGGACCAAATTATCATCCTTATTCGTTATGTGTTCTGCGGCATAACTGAGTGCATCAGCCCCGCCAAACTCCTTAAATCCAACTAAGTTTGGAAATTCCTCCTTTAAATCAAAAAATAAATCAGCCTTGGTCTCAAAACCATAGTAGGGGCTATTGTAGATAACTGCAGGGAGTCCGGGTGTCGCCCCCAAAATTGCCGCAAAATGATTTCGCTGCGCTGCAGGTGAGGTGCCACGAGATAGCAGTCGTGGAATTAACATTAGCCCTTTTGCCCCAACCTCCTGCGCATGCTTTGCATGGGCCACTGCAGCCTTTGTGTTTATTGCTCCAGTGCCTACAATTACAG
Organism: Verrucomicrobiales bacterium; assembly: GCA_002719595.1. Classification (GTDB taxonomy): domain Bacteria; phylum Verrucomicrobiota; class Verrucomicrobiia; order Limisphaerales; family UBA1100; genus UBA1100. The sequence continues at coordinate 65,361 of PBEJ01000003.1, read as the reverse complement.
GCACACCCGCCTCGGTTAGTGCAGCTACTCCCTTTTGGCGATCTGCATCAGAAACCAGAGGCCAGTCACCCATCGACCCACAATAAACAACAGCATTCATCCCGGTTGCAATTAATTCCCTGGCCTTTTCAACCAAAGCTTCCACGTTCGAAGTACGGTCAGCGTTGCAAGGNGTCATAATAGCGGGAATGCCGCCGCAAAAAATTGAGCTATCCATAATATCGGTGAGGAACTGTTTAGTTTGAGTGAGTGTTTTTGTCGATATTGCATTAATGGCTTTTTATTTCTTCAGCCATTGACATTGTAAGCCCTAAGGGGAAAAGTTTCGCAATGACCAAGCACNTTCTNTTAATGCTGNTTTTGCCTTTTATCGCCTTAAACGGCCAGGCAAAGGACAAAACACACAAACCTATTTTTGATGGCAAAACGCTTAAAGGCTGGACTCAGCGTAATGGTACGGCTACGTACCGCGTTGAAAATGGCGCGATCGTCGGAAAGACAAAGGAAGGTAGCCCAAACTCCTTCCTTTGCTCTGACAAGTTATACGGCAACTTTGACTTAAAGTTTGAAGTAAAGGTAGACAACGGACTGAACAGCGGTGTGCAGATTCGTTCACAGACCAAAGACGGCCCCAAGGGGCGCGTGAACGGCCCGCAGGTGGAGATTGAGATGAGCGGCAAGAACGGTGCGGAGAGCGGCTACATTTACGGAGAGGCTGCCGGTGGTTGGATGACCCCCAAAGGCAAGCGCAAGCCACATAAACATTTCAAAGACGGTAAGTGGAACGCCTACCGAGTACTGGCACAGGGGCCGCGCATTCAGGTTTGGATTAATGGCCAGCAAATCTCAGACCTTGTGCACGAGGAGAAATTTAAGAGCCACCCAAAGGGCTTCATTGGCCTGCAAGTGCACGGCATCCGCAAAGGGTCAGGCCCCTTTGAGGTAAGCTGGCGTAACATCGAAATCCTCGAGAAGTAGAAATTAACATGAAGAAATTGTTACTAACCATTTTTATTGTGCTCGCACCAGCACTGTGTGCTGAGGGCAGGGACTGGGTGACGCTCTATAACGGCAAGGACCTTACCGGCTGGCAAACCACCGGCAACTGGCTGCCGCAAAAAGATGGCTCACTATTAATCAAACCTCGCAAAGGAGAAAAAGGATGGCAACGTTACAGTGCCTACCTCTGGAGCAAAAAGAAGTACAAGGACTTTGTGCTGCATGTGGAATACAAGTACCCGCCCAAAGGGAACAGTGGTGTACACTTCCGGGTGGGCGACCTAAAGAACCCCGTTAATACAGGCATCGAGGCGCAGGTGCTTGATTCATACGGTAAAAAGAAAATGGGTCACCACGATCACGGCGGTATCATCCGCACCGTGGGCGCGTCAAAAAACATGTCCAAGAAGGCTGGCGAATGGAACACTATGATCCTCACCTGCAAAGGGCATCACTTGAAGGTGCAGCTAAACGGTGAACAAATCGTGGACATTCATTTGGATAAGACTCCCATGAAGGATCGGCCTTTAGAGGGGCATATCGGCCTACAGGATCACGGAGAACCCAACAACCTCCATTTCCGGAACATTAAAATTAAAGAACTTTAACCAATTTTTTCCAGCTTATCAGCCGCCAATTCCCATTCAGGAGTAAGGCAATCTAGAGTGGTTTGGAGAGCGGTTAATTCTCGATTGATGCTCATGGCCAGACCGGGGTTATCATAAGTTTCAGGCTTCTCTAGTTCCTGAGTCAAATCAGCGATTTTAGCCTCGGCGGTTTGAATTTCCTTCTCGAGGCGCTTGACCTCTCTCTCAACACTTTTCCTCTCTCGTGAGCGTGCATTTCTTGCCTCTGCCTCCGCTCGTTTACGCGCTTTTTGATCCTCCTTATTGGATGCTCCAGTTGGTTTGCTAAGGGAAGGCTTGTTTCCGCTTGTAAGGCCTGAGCGTGCATTTTCTGCCTCCGTCTTTTGAAGATAATAATCGTATCCCCCTGGAAAGTTCCTCAGTTTTCCAGCATTCACATGGATGGTATGTTCAGAGATGTGACGAATAAAATGAACGTCGTGACTAATAAATACCAGGGTTCCTTCATACTGCTTCAAGGCAGTGATTAGGCNATCGATGCTTGCTATATCAAGATGCGTGGTTGGCTCATCCATTAGCAAGAAATTGGGTGGATCCAGAAGCAGTTTTACCAAAGCTAACCGACTCTTTTCCCCGCCACTTAAGACACCCACACGCTTAAATACATCATCACCTCNAAAAAGAAATGAACCCANAACCGTGCGGGCTCGCTCCTCCGTAAGCGCTTGTGGGCAGTCCATGGCCTCTTGTAATGCTGTATGCTCTGGGTTCAATATATCGACGCGATTTTGCGAAAAATACCCACTTTTTACATTATGGCCCAGATCACGAACNCCTGATTGNGGTTCCAGCACACCAGCCATTAGCTTTAGCAGGGTTGATTTTCCCGCCCCATTTGGTCCCACCAAAACAGTGCGTTGACCNCGCTCTATTTCACATTCCATGCCTGAGTANACAGCGTTGTTTCCATAAGCAAAATCGATTTTCTTGAGATTTAGCACCCGCTGCCCGCTTCGTTCAGGCTGAGGGAAGCGAAAACCTTTNATTTGCCGGTCCTCACCCTGCGGTGCCTCNGCTAGATCAGCTTTCATTCGGTCGATTTGNTTCTGCTTACTCTTAGCTTGAGTTGCCTTAGTGTTTTTTGCGCCAAAACGATTAACGAAATTTTGAAGATGTTCGATTTGTCGTTTTTGGTTTTTATGNGCNGAAAGCTGNTGATGTTCATGCGCATCACGTTGNTGNAGAAAAGAATCATAGTTACCTGTCCAACGAAAGAGACGTTCACGCCTGATTTCTAATATTCCTTTCACCAGCTGATTGAGGAACTCACGATCATGAGAAATCATCAGAATTGCTNCNGGATAATTTTTTAAATAAGCCTGCACCCAAATAAGTGCCTCAAGGTCTAAATGATTAGNTGGNTCATCCAGCATNAAGAGATNGGGTTCCTGAACCAACAATCTTCCCAAGTGNGCGCGCATGATCCAACCGCCACTCATCTCCGCGGCCGGACGGTTGAAGTCAGTTTCGCGAAAGCTTAAACCNGATAGAATNCGTTTNGCCTTGGCTTCGAGCTGAGGGCCTCCTTTTTCATTATAGAACTCATAAGTTTCTGGCTCTACATGCTCATCATTCAGAATTTTCGANCGAGCCTCAAGGAACCCNGGGGCTATGGAGATAGCGAGTTCCAGAACCGTTTCATTTTTTACAGGGAGACTTTCNTGGGGTAAAAAACCNAAATCAAGATTGCGTTGTAAATCTACTTTTCCAGCATCAGAAGATTCCTCGCCGAGTATTAGATTGAATAGGGTTGTTTTGCCTGCCCCNTTAGGCCCCACCAAGCCCAGNCGATCGCCCCGATTCAACTGGAGNGAAACATCACTGAAAAGAGTGCGTCCGCCATGNGATTTTTCTACACCGCTAAGGGTAATCATCAGCGCTGCACGACGAACCTATCGAGATTACCTGTACTATCNGCAAACGNTTCGGAATTTACGCCCACACTCTTTTGAATGGTAACAAATAAATTAGCGAGGGGTACATCATTGCCAAATCTGAGATATTGCCCATGTTGATAGCCTATGTTTTTACCACCAGCNANAATCAATGGGTAATTAGTATTATTATGGGTNTTACTATTACTGCTTCCATAAAGAATGCAGGTATTATCNAGAACCGATCCATTTGCTTCNTTCATNCCGCTTAANCGCTTTAGCAGGTAAGTAAGGCATTCAGNTTGATAGCGATCCCATTTACCTCGGTTCTCAGCNCCCTTCCCCTTTCCGGCACCATGAGCTAATCCGTGGGCATCTTTATTNAATCCCAGTAGNGTTGGGAACTTATTCGCAATGGAGATNGCTCCATGCATGCTCGCAAGCTGATAGGTGATAAAGCGTGTAGAATCAGTTTGGAAAGCAAGGGCGATTAAGTCGAGCATCGCATAAATNAATTTANCCGGAGTTTCATTATCAGCATCAAGAGTAAGCCCTTCTGCNTTAACTTTAGGCTTAGGCATATCAAGCCAGCGTGCGGAGCGTTCAACGTCCTGCTCAATTTCACGTACCGANGTGAGGTACTGATCAAGCTTATCCTGATCGTTCTTGCCTAGTTTACGGTGCAAACTTTTGGCNTCNGCTAGCAGCAAATCCAAATGGCTTCCGGTGCGAGTCAGGCCTTTTCTTTGNGCCTCTATAGAGTCCCCCCTTAACCCGAATAAACGTTCAAAGACAACCGCCGGGCGATTGAACGAGGGGATAGCCTGCCCGTTGTTACTAAAAGACAGCGTATTGGCACGTGTAGGCATCCCAACACCTCCGTCGGAGGAAAGAGTCAAACTGCTAAAACGAGTACCCGCACCAAGCCTGTGTGTTTGAGCCATATATTGATCAAGGGAAATTGAATTTTTGAGCCCAGTTACTCTCAAGCTCATTTCCTCGCCAGTAAGAAAAGTATCACCACTATCGTGACCTCCAATGCGCCGAACTTTAGGATGTGAGAGCCCTCCCATAACCGTGACCTGATGGCGATAAGGCTCAAGTGGTTCTAAGGATTTATTGAAGGTGAAGTCCCTCCCCTCCCCTCTGGGAAACCAGTTCCATTGGCCGAACTCACTGTCTTGTTTCGGAAGGCTTACCCCATAAGGAAAATATATAGAACAAAATCTTTTGGGTGGTGCTTTAGCTTGAGCCCCCATCAAGGATTCCATCCATGGCAATGCGAGAGATATGCCCGCTGCCTTGAGCATATTCCTCCGGTTCATTTGAGATCCGTCTTGATTCATTAAAGCTCTCGGCTCGTACTCAATATAAAATACACATTAATGATTGTTATCGCGATAAAAAAGGCCGACTCGTGACAATATTTTTCATTAACCCCGAAAGCCGGTAGCCGTCCTTGGCAAACTCGCTAGTTAGCTCTTCAATAAAAGGTTCATCGGGTAATTTTAAGGAGCGGCCCAGAGCATAGGTCATTAATTTAGTTACCAACGCCTTGGCAAATTGCTCGCGCCTTTGATTGAGTAGGTATTTCTGGAGATCAGCCAATCCAGAGATTTCATGGTTTCCCGGTAGGATAGTTTTAGNAGAAATGGGCTTCTTGCTGCGGGTTGTTTTTTCCCTGCGTAATCCAACGGCACTATATTCCTCCAAAGCGATTCCCCATGGGTCAATATTACGGTGACAATCTGCGCAAGCTTCTTTTTTGCGATGAACAGCAAGCTGCTCTCGGACGGAAAGCTTATCAAAGTCAGGGACACTTTCTTCCACGCCAGGAACATCTGGAGGAGGAGGGTTGGGTGGGTCGTGCAGCAACCGTTCTTTAATCCAAACCGCACGTTTGATCGGATGTGAGTCTGCTCCGTCTGATCCTGCTAAGTGAGTGGAAGCATGACCAAGTACTCCTCCCGGCCTATCAGTACCCCGAAGTGTAACGCGCTCAAATTTTTGAGATTTAGGTCCGTTCAACCCATAATGTTTGGCTAGAGAGGCATTAAGCATGGTAAAATCTGCATCAATAAATTGCAGAGCTGAGGTGTTACTACGAAGGATTTCCCGGAAAAATTCCCGGGTTTCTGCGGCCATGTAAGGCTTCAACCGATTATCAAAATTCCTGTAGTATTGGGGGTTAATAGCTACCCGATCAACTCCTTCAAGATCTAGCCACTGGTCACAAAATTCTTTGGCGAACCGGTCGGACTTCGAATCCTTTAACATCCGATCAAACTGTCCTTGTAATATGGAGTCTTCCAGGAGCCGGCCGGAATTAGCCAGAGCAGATAATTCTTCNTCAGGCATTGAACTCCAAAGAAAATAGGATAGCCTAGCAGCTAACTCATGAGCATTTAGCTTTCTTGGCTTATCGGATTTNAAAGGTTCGCTTAGGTACAGGAAGTGAGGAGAAGCCAGGGCGGCGGATAAGGTCTCTTTGAGGGCAGAGATTGGCGTTTCGGTCTGCTTTCGAATGAACTCGAAGTGGGCAACCCATTTACTTATTTCTCCCTCACTGATCGGACGTCTCCAAGCTCGGCGCAGGAATCGACTTATGATGTTTTTAATGTGATCTGAATTAGTAAAATTTTCGCCTTCGTGGATGATTCTTCGGTACAACGGCGGTGGCCAATACGGATAATCATTTCGGACGAACTCCACGGATTCGATGATAATATTTGGAAAACCAGGATCCTCTGGGTAAGCCTTCACCTTCTTTTTTGTAACCTTACCTTTATTATTTTTCACCTCGATTACCTTGTCCACCGCCTTGGGCGGTGGTTCCCCGTCGTAAAGAGAGTTCCTCAACGAAATAATTCCGTTTAATTTGTCATCGGGTACGTTAGCCATTGGCTGAGGAAAGAACTCGGAGATACCGGAAAATTCATAGTACTCCGGTGAGTTTGAGGTAATCGGTATTTCCCCAGCATCGCTTATTATATTAAGAGTTAGTCCGGAGACGAAATATCCATATTGAGCAGATAAGAGAGGCGCAGGTTGGCCTGGTTTCCGATCAGTGTAGGCCTTTACGCGAATACTAAACCTACCTTTCCTTGGAAGGCCCTGAAAAGAGCCATGCCAATAGTTAACACGACCCAACCGGTCTGAGGAGTAGCCAATGAAATTCTTAGACAATGGACCTCTTATCTTACTTTTTATCAGATTGATTTGGGTAACTTCTTTTTTGGCCTGCCCTCCCTCCAAGAGGATAGAATCGAAAGCTCGCCGTGCAGTTTTTAAGCTGGTTTCAATTTGCAGTGCGTTCATTGCCAGAGAAGCACCGTTGTTTCTGAAGCCTTCTGGCGAGGAAGCATCAGAGGGCAAGTCTTCACTGTAATTCATTTCCAACCCTAAGAGGTCGGTCATTGTATATTGGTATTCAGTACGGTTAAGGCGTCTTAACACCGCCTGTCCACCTGCATTACGACGGGTTTCAGCTGCCAGTTTAAGGCGCTGGGTAATCCAGGAGGTTAACTTCCTCCTTTCAGAAATCGTTAGGGGGGGCTCTTTTTCGGGGGGCATTTCACCGAGGTTAATCTTATTTAAAGCATCATGCCATCGCTCCGCTGAAGTTCCATGAACAATATCCGGGTCAAGGGTATCCAGTCTAAGATCTCCTTTTTGCTTTTTTTCTCCGTGGCAGTTAAAACAATGCTTATTTAATACAGGTAATATATCCTTTTTGAAGAATTCATCAGCAAGGGAAGGAAGAGCCGATAGCAGAAATAAAATGAATGCTGCACGTCTCACTTTTAGAATCTAATATTAGCAGAAACCCCCGATTAGGTCACGACTGGAAAAAGTAGCAAAAGACTATTTTGATTTTACTTCAACCTCGCCCAGTATTGCCCAGCCTTCCTTGACGGGTAAAGCGTTAGCCAGGCGAATCGTAGGTTTCTTTTTCCATGGATCTTCGATACCAAAACCTAGTTGGTAGGTTCCTGTTGTAGTTGGCGCAGGTAAAGTTGCCTTTAGCTCAAACTTGCCCGGCAGCCATTTTCTTATGTCATCCTTGACTTTAATGGTGGATAAGGCAAAGCCATTTTTATCCAGCCAAGCGATCTTAACTGGCCAGGGGTAATAAAACGGGGCCACTCCCTCATTGACCCCCTGCAATACAACCAAGCATTCATCTCCGGCAAAGACGTTCTTTGAGTGACCGATTTCAGTTAAGCGAAACTGATACCCCATTTCACGCACCAACTGATTGCTATTAGCAACCAAATCAACTGAAACTTTGGCATCCAGAGCTGGGCTATATGGCCCCACCCAAGAAAAATGTGAGCGCTTAACCATTTCTTTTGTAATAGCCCATTGATTACCCATCCATTTTGCGGCGGCATTAGGAACCATTTCACCACCCACGACGTTTTTTTTCCAATTATCAATGTGTCCACCCCTGCGCATGCGCGCCAGAAAAGACCAGTCCTTTCCGTTATCGGTATCCTCTGGAAACATGTCATCATGAAAACCGATGGTATGGTACTGGGATAGAACTCCATCAGCATATCGAGCCATAAGTTGTTTGTTGGGAAACGCTTTCAAGTAAGCTCGAATAATCCGATGCTGAGTAGGTTCAGACGCAAACAATTCTCCGCGTGGATATGTGTGCCACTCACCCCAAAAGCCCAAAAGACCTAGTTGAATAAAGGCTACGCGTGGATGTGTGTTGTAGCGTTTACCCATTGCAGTAATTAACCGTTCCAGTGCCTGTACCATTTGGGGATGATTATAGTCGGGACTCTTGCCTCCTCCATGCGCTCGGTAATTCTTTTCAGTGACTCCTTTGGCGCGCAGCCAATCAGGTAGGCCTAGAGGTTTACCCGGATAATCAACATAGACTCGAAATACAACATGCTTGCCGCTTGCTCGGGGATGCGACCATTTCCTTTTCTCCCAATCCTCAAAGGCATATCTGCCTTCCAGAGGCTCAAGTTCTTTCCATGAGGCATATTGAAACACCATAGAATAAGGCCGGTGAATTTTCCCGGCGGTTGTATAAAGGCAATACCCCTTGAGAGGGTTATCCAGAGGACCCGGGGAAGGTGTCGGTTTGATAATTAAAAGTTCACCAGCCGGTCTAATTAAATCTGCCGCATCCAGAAAAGGAACGAGTACCAGAGCAATAAAGGGCAACTTAGCGAATCGAAACATTCCTACTGCAAGGGAAGCGGTTTATGTGCCTCCTTGATCGCCGATTTCATTTTGGCAACTAGATCGGGCTTAGAAGATGCAAGGTCGTTTTTTTCATAAGGGTCCATTGCAAGGTTAAACAACTCCAAAGGTTTGCCTGCTTGCCGATAAGCCTTCCAGTTGCCCATGCGGACTGCCTGCGAAAATATTCTCTGTTGTGGCCCTTTGCAAAACTCAAAATAAAGATATTTATGTGCTCGCTGCTCATTCTTTTGTCCGCGCAAGGTAGGAAGAAAAGAGATCCCATCATTCTGCTTTGGCACGGGCTGACCAATGAGTTCACAAATTGTGGGTAATATATCTTGAAAGCCGCTGATATGATCGGTGGTGGTCCCCCGCGGAATCACCCCTGGCCATCGAGCTAGCATCGGGGTGCGGATACCGCCTTCATGCATATCGCGCTTATGCCCCCGTAGATTACCGGTGGAATTCCAAAAGGTCGGATTATGCCCGCCTTCTTTATGCGCGCCATTGTCACTAGCAAACATGACTACCGTTTTTTCATCCACACTCAGCTCTTGGAGTAGAGCAAGTATTGTTCCCACTTCGTTATCCAGATGTTCCATCATGGCGGCAAAACCGGCGACGGGATTCTTCACGTCCGGGCATTGCTCTTCACCTGCGCGGTACTTTCCCACTTTACTGTCAAACTGCGGAAATTTGCTGCGCCATTTTTCATGTAACTGCTTAGGCGCATGCATGGCTGCATGAGGAATGGCCGTGGGAATATAACAAAAAAAAGGTTTCTTGGATTTGACACTGCTTCTAATAAAATCGCGCGCATGCTCCATCATCGGAATATGCAAATAAGTACCTTTTTTTAAAGGCACCTCTTTACCGTTATGCACAGCAGTAGAGGGATAATAAGTGTGGGCGATCGTTTGGCTTTTCCAGCCGTAAAATTCGTCAAATCCATGACTTAAGGGGTTAGCCGCCCCCTTCAGGTGTGTGTGGCCAAGCCCCCATTTACCAAAGGCACCTGTCCGATAGCCAGCTGCCTTAAAGATTTCAGGCAAGACCTTCATTTTTGGGTCTAATGCTGCTCCTTTCTCGCCACTCATGTTTCCCCTAAGATAACAATGTCCTGAGTGTTGGCCGGTCATCAATACTGCCCTACTGGGAGAACATACGGTATTACCCGAGTAATGTGCGGTGAATTTTATTCCTTCACTAGCTAATAGGTCGATATTGGGTGTTTGATACTTCTTTTGACCATAACAAGATAGGTCTCCATAGCCTAAATCGTCTGTAAGGATATAAATGACATTTGGTTTAATTTGGCCGGAAAATAAAGAAATTGCGCTAAGACAATAGAGCAGACAGGAAGTGACAATTAGTCTGTACAGGGTTTTCATTTATAATTCTTCTATTTGGAATCTTTGCACTGCAGTTGGCTCCTTTTCACTTCAAGAGAGTCAATCGCTTTGCCGTCGATGTTTATGATGGTGTATTTAAAGGTCGGATTAGCCGCCTTTAGGTTAAAGTCCACACGGCCAAACGATTGCTTCTGGTTATAGCCAAAAAGTGAGTGTTTAATTAAGCCGTGCACGTGTTGGTTGGTGAGCCGTGATGATTGGCACTCGTAAAGGTGATACATACCTTTAATTCCTGTATCGATCTTGTAAGCGTCAGAGCGATGACGATCTGCTGATAANATAATAACACCCGGAATTTTCTCCTCGGCAATAAAATTAAAAATCCGTTGACGTTCACCATCGAATCCGTCCCAAGTATCTTTTGAGCCCGGTTTTACTTTTGGAGTCATAGGCACATTAGTACATAGTACAGTGAAGACTGCAGGCTTCTTAAGAGTGTTTTTGAGCCATTTCATTTGAGCTGAGCCCAGCATGGATGGATCGGTGCCTTTCGGAGATTCGCGGTAATACCGACCATCTATTAACACAAAATGGACTTCACCAACCCAGAAATCGAACCAACAACCCGGTTGGTCTTCGCCGCCGCCNTAATAAGGGTTGTCGTAGTTCTCTTTAAAGATCTCCCAAACTTTGCGTTTCCACGTGGGCTTATTGATGTCTGGCCCGCCCCATCCGTCATTGGTGGTGAAATCATGATCGTCCCAAATGCCATAGATGGGTACCTGTCTAGCCAGCTTCATCCATTCGGGCTGGCTTTGGCGGCGGTAATAGTGAAAGCGTTGCATCTGGGGCGTTTCAGGGTCATCGATGTAGACATTGTCGCCGAGCAGCAGTAAAGCACGCGGGTCAATTGCTCTAATAGTATCCCAAACACGTTCGTTTTTTGGTACATAACCAGCCCCCCCACCGAAAACGATGGTGAACTGATTATTTACCTCATCTTTTTTCAGGGAAGTATCGGGTAAAGCGCGCTCCCAAGGCCAAGTCTTGGCGTCATACTTCCATCTATCTGGCTTGCCGCGGGCAAGGTCTAAAAGCATTTTGGTGTGCTCCGGATTGACTGCTTTCTCTGCAGTCGCCTCAAGGTAATCAATGGCCTCCTGCTTATTGCCTTGAAGAATGAGCTTGAGGGCNTGAGGGTGCATTCGTTTGACTTGATTACCCTTCTCAGGCTTTTCGTTATTTACCCTTGGCTTTGAGGATTGGGCAAAAAACTGAGGTGTGGCCAAGCTTAGAACGGCAATAATTTTCAAGAGGGTTAGCTTTATTTTTATCGATTCCTTTGGCATTTTATTTCTGAGCATATGAGNCTATTTATCTTTTGATCTATTTTGCGCTACCCTATCTGACAATATTTGCAAGCGCGGCTCCACTTTGAGTAAGTAATCGCAACGAGCACGCCAAGCTTGCGCAATTTNATGCTGTAAATTCAAAAAGCTNGGGTCAGATACCCTNAGATTAGCATGTGTTTTTCTACGGTCTTCCACTACGTCNTTATCTGAAAAATTAAGTTGCGGGTAAGCTTTGTATAAATCCCTCTGCAGCTTTTCCCGTTGAGCAACCAACATTCGAAAACTTGAATTCGTCTTTGTCTGTTGAATGCGCGCTCTTTCCAAAGCGGCAGGATATTGACTGTTTGAAAGCTCCCTCAGCTGTTCCATGTTTTCCTCTAAATACTNGACCTCCCTTCGCTTGGCTTTGTTGATGGCGTTCACCGATTGCTTGTAATCTGGATTATTTTCCCGCAACTTGAGTTTTGAATTGGCTACTGATTTTTGAGCTTCCTTGGGAGTCCGGAAGGCGGCTGGGTATTTTTTCTTAGCAAGTGCTTTTAACTGTTCATGGCGTGAGACAGCTGCGCGATACTGAGCATCAGATCGGTAGGTTCGATCTATTNTAATCATTTTTAAGTCCTTTAATTCTTCATCAGGACTTCGCNTAACCCAAGGCCGNTTGGACTGTTNCTGGATTAATGTAGTTATTGNAGCTCGCCAGNCTTTCTTCTCTTCTGCATGCCATATACCNACATTATCAAANGCTGCACTNGATTTATCTACCTGAAAGGCAAAGTATTCTCTCTNCCGATTGAGTATCGGATGTTTACCCACCACAAAATGCTGTGCATCCAACCGAGCCAAGATGTAATCGTTAANCAATTCCACCTGCATNCTGTACCATTTACCTTCNTTNAACCGAAACGGGCACTCCCCAAGGATTGTTGGGAAGTGCGGTATATTTTTATCATCAGCAGTTCTAACCCGAAATCTGTTTTGGCGAATGTGCACGCCGAAATTATAGGACCCTCCGCCGCCAGTCACCAACCGGATTTCTTGGGCTCCACGAAATTGAAAATCAAAACGTATTACCACGTCCTTATATTCCGGTTTCTTAATGAAAATGCGTTTGTTTTCCCCCGGCAAACTATTACGTACTAGAATTCCTCCACGAGATTCCCACCACTTTAGAAAATGCCAATCATCACTCTTTTTTCCATCAGTGAATGTTTCAGCCTTAAAGGTTGCANTAGGNTGCGCTAGTATAGGTGGGCACACAAAATCTAGAGCCCATATAGTTTGCAGTGATGATGCTATTAAAAATCCGAAAAGGAATTTCACCGGCTTATTANAAATAAGTTTTTTTAGNACTAAAGTCTNAATAGAAANAATTTCAGCAAGTTTTTACAGGTAAAGCAACTATGGGATGGTACATCTGCTCAATACCTAGGCTTTTCTTTATTTAAATCTTCAGGATCGACTGTTAATTGGTCTTCGATATCAAGAAATTTTGCTATTGCTTTGGGGGGGTAGCCAAAGACTGTATCGAAGTGGTTTTCTTTGGTGAACGGGTTGTATTTGCCTGTGCAACCGGTCAATAAAAGTATTATGAAACAACTGGAAAACAGTACTGCAAGTCTCATGATTATCAGAACCTCCTAGCAATTTTGTATCCTTTTTTTGTGAATAATTCAAGTCAACGATTTGCCTTTCATGTCTATACGTGATTAATTTAAATCATGCTTGATTTGGAGACAATTGCTGAGATTGCCGATAAATATAAAGAGGATTTATCTTCAAAGGTAAATGAATTCACCTTGGGGCCGGGTGAAATCCAGATCGGAAAAGTCCCACAATTGATGGGGGTAATCAATCTCTCTACTGATTCATGGTATCGCGAGAGCGTTTGTGGGGACGCCAAAAGTGCTGTTGAGCGTGGTAAATTACTTCACACCCAGGGAGCATCAATTATAGATATTGGAGCTGAATCCACCTTGCCTGATGCGCAATTATTGGATGCAGAGGGTCAACTCGGCAAGCTTCAGCCGGTACTTAAGGAGCTTGCAGAGTCGGCTATAGCTGTAAGTGTGGAGACTTATAATCCGGAAGTTGCCAGGCAATGCCTTAACTCTGGTGCGGCAGTTATTAACTTAACTGGTGCAGGAGATTCTTTAGCGATTTATTCTGAGGTGGCCAGAGCTGATGCCGCAGTCATTATTTGTTTTGTGCAAGGTGAAAACGTTAGGCAGGTAGGGGGTTTAAAGCTGGATAATGACCCGATACCCATGATGGAAGAATATTTCAGTGTTGAGATTAAAAAAGCACTAAATGAGGGGGTTAAGAAGATATTTATCGATCCAGGACTTGGTTTTTACTACGCAAATTTAAATGACGGCAAACAAAGAGTAAGGCGGCAGATGGATGTGTTTTTGAAAACATTTAGGCTGCATAAATTGGGTTGGCCTGTTTGCCATGCCTTGCCACATGCTGCTGAAATTTTCAAAGATGAGGTCCGTTCGGCTGAGCCTTTCTTTGCGGTACTTGCCGCACTGGGTAAAACGTCATTGTTCCGAACACACGAACTGCCAAGAACTAAAGCAGTGCTAGACACGCTTGGAGTATACTAAAGGCTGCAAATAAAAACACCCTCTTCACCATTTTTGGATTGAAATGATTTTTCGATCTTAATGCCGTAAGGTTTTAGGGTTTTAGCCAATGAATTTACACTGTATCGATAAGATACAAAAAGCTGCAGCGAATCACCGGGGTTAAACTCAAAGGGGGTTCCATTTGCCTCCATTACACATGACTCCTGAAAGGTAAAATAGGCTGATATGTATTCTAAATCATCGTCAGATTGAATAGCGACACGGACTTCACCCCTCCCAGCTCCGTGACTTTTAGGGAATTCCGCCAGCCAGTCTCGCGTTAATTGGTTATCATACTGAGGTAGAATTTTTTCCATGCCGTTAGGGGCAAGATTGGCACTAAATAGCAGGTAATCTCCAGGNCGGAGCAGTGCTCTTAATTGAGGCAGGATATTCTTTGGCGGGAAATTTGGGATAATTCCGAAAAACGTGTAAATACGGTTTGAACCAACATATTGATCAATGAATTCAGGTAAGCCAACAGCTGTGGCAAGATCAAAAACTAAGGGTTTTAAGGTTTTATTTTTATTATTTTCCAGTGACCGCCGGGACGCATGCAGCACTAACTTTTCACTTACGTCCGTGGCTAGAAAACTTGTGTTTATCGGTAATTTTTCAAGGATAGCTATATCCTTCTCGCCTCCGCCGCAACCTAATGCGATTAAGCTCCCGTTTCTATGTGGCCATTCCGTTGCTAAGTATTCAGCTGTATCAATGTATGTTGAAAACAAACTGTCTTGTGGTGCGTATTCTTTGTGCAGTTTAAGCCAAAGTGTAGTTTGCTTTTGAGTTTGGTAGTGGAATTTCGCGGCAATGTTGCCTTTGCTTATGCAATCGGCTTTGTCCTTCTCCACTTGAGCTGCCGATTGGCTTGGGTGGATAATGGCGTTCATTTTTGGGGGAATATCTGGTATAGGATGAGGTAAACCAGCACGCCTGTTATTGACACATATAACCACATTGGCCAGGCCCATTTAACCGCTGCTTTATGCCGGTCAAACTGTCCTTTATATGCATGCCAAAGAGCTTTAAAAATAAAAGGAAGCATCACCACGGCGAGGACAATATGGGTAAAAAGCAGCACCAGATAATAAGGCTTAAACCAACTTGGATCGGTAAAACGGGTAACAGCTTCGACAGTAAAGTGGTAGTAAAGATANCANGCCAGAAAGATAGTCGAGGTGNTAAAGGCCGCAATCATGCATTTTCTATGGGCCTCCTTGTTTTCCTTTTTGATGAAAACATAGCCTAAAATTAGAAAAATTGTTGCCAGAGAGTTTAAGGTGGCATTAATCGCAGGCATTTGATCTACAGTCATCGGTTTATCCTCCTGAGTGCTGATTGGATTTCCGACAATAGATCTTTAGATCCTGAATCAAATGATGCCCGGACCTGCCCCTTTTGGTCGACCAGAATAAGCAAGCTACTGTGAATAAAGAGATCTGTTGGGGTCTCCCTCTTACTTTCTTCCTTGGGCAAGGAAACCATTTTAAGGTTGTCGACTGCAAGTGTTGCCAAAGCCTGTTTATCTCCAGTTAGAAAAAACCAATTTGTTGATGTAGCTTGGTTGGCTTTGGCAAAATTATTCAAGATATCAGGGCTATCGAATTCTGGATCCGTAGTGAGCGAAATAATTTTTACATCTGGTCCAATTTCCGGGAGGAGCTTTGAAATTGTTTGAGTAATTTGCGGGCATATGGTCGGGCATCTGGTGAAAATAATGTTCGCAAGCCATGGATTACCAAATAAATCATTTTGGGTCACCTCACGGCCCAGATGGTTGGTTAAGCTAAAGGGAGAAATTTTACTAATAATTGGAAGTGATTCGGGTAACGTATTCGGCTGGCTTCTTGGTTTTTGTTTTATATTGGAGCTAAAATAAGCAGTAGCAACTACAACCAGCACNCCCAAGAGAGCCCATTGTGTAAAATGTTTGATGTTTAATTGCGGGGCCATCTTCGGTCCGCTTTGGATTGACTATTTAGAAACTAGCTTACCTTTTGCTTCGCTTCTTTTATCTATTTCAATTTGACTTTTATCCTCCAGCCATTCCTTAAACTTTTCAGGGTGCACTGCCTTGAGGTANCCGTTCATTGCCCCGTGTCCATCACCACACAATTGAGCGCACGTGATCAGATAGACATGCTCATCGTTCTCGCCATTCATTGGTTGACTGNCGTTTCTAAGGAATTCAGATTCTATTTTAAAATGGATGGGTAACTGGAGACCGGGTATGGAATCTTTGCACACTCTTAAAGGGAGCACTTTAAATGAATGAATTACATCCATTGACGTAATCTTTAATGCGACAGGGGTATCCCACGGGACTACGATTGCATTATCTTTGCTCTTGGCTGAGAGGACAACAACATCATCTACGGTTGAATCAACTTCTGCTGGCGCCAAGCCAAAAGGATTATCGCCTTTGTTGGCATATTCTATCGATTGATTTGCGAATTGGCCGTCATTGCCCGCATAGCGGGCATTCCAGTCAAATTGCTTGGCCAAAATGTGAAGCTCTAATCCGTCTTTTTTATCTCTGGAGGCTTTTTTGATCTTATCAATTTCCTCTTCATTCACTACTTCAGCCCAGAGCGGAACAGCAAAACAAGCGATAAGAACGACTTCNGCCANAATGACTCCATATTCAGCTAGGGTAGTTCCTAGCTTAGATTTAACCCCTACGTAATCCGCCTTTGGGTGAACGGACTGTCTGAATTTAACTAAAACCACAATAAAGTATGTGCTCCATCCGACAAATAAAACTGCCATCAACAAGTGAACAAAAACAATCATTCGATCAACATTCCAACCGTGGTCAGTGACCGCTGGAGGTGACTTAAACACCGAGTTCATTACCTGCGCTACAGTGGAATCCATTTTTGTAAAATCACCACTTTTATCATCTTTCATCTCGTTGACTATTGATACAGCCAACACCATTCCCAGTATTGCGGCAAAAGCTCCGATGATGATATTTTTCTTCATTCTTTTGGTTTAAGCAGTTCGATGATTAGCGGCTTTACTATTTTCAAGCTTAACGGATTTTATTCCCAGTAACTGCGGGTTTTCTAATAGTTTTTCCCGCTTAGCATAAATTTTAGCACGTCGAGTTAGGTAAATGAAAAAAGCCCCTATCCCACCAAGAGTCCCTCCCACGATAATCAAGAGTGCAAAAATTCCGGCATTCATCCCCTCGGCCATCGGGGCATCCGACTCTCCATAGCACGTAGCGCATGCGGCAGCTTCCTGCTTAATCCCCATCAGGACTATAAAAGCCAAATACCCAATGTGCTTTGTTTTGTTAAGCATTCGTTTCCCGTAAAAAATAAGGCCGATTCCGGTTGCGAGAAAAATAACCCCNAGGACAAGGGCTTCTAGCCCTCCATTAGCGCGGTATTCTATGATGCCCCACCCTCCAACACCGAGCCCAAGCAGAATGGAGGCAGTTACAAATACTAGATGAAATGTTTTTAGTGACATTATTTTTATTCTGTTAAATCGGGTGGAGGCGGATTCTCTTTGAATTTCATATCCTTTTGGGTTCCATGTAGCCAGGTAGTATCATCTTGCCCCGGCTTCACTGAATCAACCTCGCTACCAACGCTCAGCCATATCATTCCAATAAAAAATGCGATGGTGCAGGCAAGCGTAATGCTGATGGTTTTGAATTTTATATCCCATAATAAGTGCATGAAATACAGTATTACGGCGGTTGCTTTAATGCAGGCAATTCCAAGGCCGAAGTATAATGCCTGCCTAAAAGTCATTTTTTCTGCATAAAGTAAATCGACTGTGAAAGAGACAATCGTGCCAACTATCAGAATAGTTCCTACAGCCCAGATGTATTTTCTGAACTTTCCTTTNTANTATTCAGGAGAATGATTATCGGNCATNATTTTCTATAGTAAATATAGTATTGGNAANANGAAAATCCAAACCAAGTCAACAAAATGCCAGAAAAGGCCNNNTATTTCAATCCGGTTTGTAAATCGTTCAGGGTCAGCCTCGTAAATTCTGCGGCTAACGGGGAGTAAGTGATACAACATTACGAATATACCCCCAAAAACATGAAGTGCATGGAGGCCTGTTAAAGTGTAGTATGTAGCAAAAAACGTGCTGTGAGCCGGCTCATAACTTGATAAGCGACTAATCTGTGATTTTTCAATTCGTAGTGAATGATGATTGGCTGAATGGCCGTTTCCGTCGTGCTTGGAATCACCTTTNACCTCNGCGTANCGAATTGCNCCGGNGTGGGCATGTTTGGGGGNAGGCCATGTGCCGTGCGCAGGTTCAAAATCGATGGCGACTATGTCTTTCTCTAAAAACGTATCACGTTTTGCNCCCGTGACTCTNCCCTCGTTTCTNTGGTCGTAACGCCAGGCCAGTGCATGACTCCAGAATGAAAAACCGAAGGCTTCACCCACTGGGTGATGCTCTTCAGTGCCATCTTCGTTCTTGGTGTAGTACCCTACAATATGACCGTCAAGTGGCTTATCTTTTAAGTCTACTTTATTCCAATCTTTTTTGTCTCGGTCAAAACGCTTGTGCCAAACCTCTTTTAATTTTTCTTCATAATTATTTCCCAGGAAATCTGGATTTGAAAAAACCTCTGCAGCTTTTTCATCAGATTTGAATGTAATATCGTAGTGGGTAAACTTAGCAGGCCATTCGTAACCCCATTTAACGAACAAGAATAGTGAGGCAAATATTACGGTGAGAATCTTCCATTTTTTATAGCTTGGCCAATCTTTTAGTTTTAATGAAACCCAAGCGAGGACAATTGTGGCGGAAGATGCAATCAGGATTAATGTGTTGAAGGCTCCAACCCATTTATTCATTAACCCCATGCTCCAAATGCCAGGATCCGCCCCAACCCGGAGTAATACGTAACCTGAAAAAACCGCCCCAAATAGCATTATCTCTGAAGCCAGAAAAAGCCAAACTCCAACCTTTCCGTTATAAAGTCCCGTGTCGGGACGTGGTTTTGAGTTGTAGGGTATTTCCATTATTTTCTACTTTATCAGGCGGCTTCTGGCCTATTTTTTTCGGTTTGAGGGATAAAATCTGTATCTGCTCCAGGGACACTATAAGCATAAGGTTCACCATAAACCTTCGGATCCTTAGTGAAATTACCGTGAGGCGGCGGGGTTGGAGTTTGCCATTCTAAGGTTGTTGCTTTTGCCGGGTTATCTCCCTCTACCTTTTCTCCATGCCTTATACTGTGGAAGAAATTGACAACAAAAACTATTTGTATGGCGAACATTCCGAAAGCACCGGTCGTGATGTATTCATTTAGTTTAATTATCAGGTCTGACAAGGCGCCTGANGTTACATCGGGGTTTTGCANTAATGAATAGGTTGCCCCTCCATCGCTCATTCTCCTACTCAACCCGGCGAATCCTTGAATGAACATAGGCATGAAAATTATGTTCATAAACAGTAGCGAACCCCAGAAATGAACCCTGCCCCAATACTCATTCATTCGTCGTCCGGTCATTTTTGGGAACCACCAGTAAATTCCGGCAAGCAGGGCAAAAATGGACCCGGGAGCTACGACATAATGGAAATGTGCGATGACATAATAAGAATCATGTAGGTGTAAGTCGGTGAAGCTGAACCCAAGTGGTAGCCCCGTGAGTCCCCCAATTCCAAACATGGGTAAAAAGGCTAACGCGAATAATGAGGCTGTTGTAAATCGGATTGATCCTTTCCAAAGGGTCATAAAGAGACAGGTGAGCAAAATAACCGACGGTATGGATATAATCATCGTAGTTGTTTGGAAGAATGTGGCTACTTTAGCACTCATGCCGGTTAGATACATGTGGTGAGCCCATACAATGAATGAAAGAAACCCTAGCACCAATACACCACCTACCATAACTTTATAGCCCCACAAAGGACGACGGGCGCTGTTGCAGAGTATTTCAGCTACAATTCCAATGGCAGGTAAGATTAGTACATACACCTCAGGGTGCCCCAAAAACCAGAAAAGATGTTGCCATAAAAGCGGGCTTCCTCCCCCGCTGACGGCCATGGGTGTGGAACCTGTGTCAAATACACCGGAGGGAAGAAAAAAGCTGGTGTCAGCAACCCGGTCCATTAACTGCATTATTCCAGCAGCCTCCAGCGGAGGAAAAGCAAGCAGCAGTAGAAATGCGGTTACAAATTGCGCCCAAACAAAAAACGGCATTCGAAACCAAGTCATCCCGGGAGCTCGAAGCTGAATAATTGTAGCGACAAAGTTTACTGCCCCGAGAAGCGACGAGGTAATAAGGAGAACCATTCCCAATAGCCAATATGTCTGACCGTCTGTTGGGATTACTGATGCCAGCGGCGAATAAGATGTCCAACCTGCTTGAGCCGCACCCCCTGGGATGAAAAAGCTTACAGTCATCACCGTACAGCCGACCAGAAAAGACCAGTAGCTTGCCATATTGATACGAGGGAAGCACATATCAGGTGCACCTATTTGGAGGGGTACGATATAATTTCCAAAGGCTGCGAAACCTAGAGGCACGACAGCAAGGAAGACCATAATTGTACCATGCATGGCCCCGAATTGATTGTAAGCGTCGGCTGACATTACCCCACCCTTGAAAACCGATTCTCCGGCATTGTTATGGGCATAGATGTTTTCCAGAACTGTTCCCATAATAGGTATGGACACGCCGGGGTTCGCGATTTGCCACCGCATGGCCATGATTAGCAAGAAGCCGATCATCAAGAAGATTAGAGATGTTACGCCATACTGGATGCCAATCACTTTATGATCAGCGGAAAAGACGTATTGTGTCAGAAAATGCTGACTCTCGTGGCCTTCGTGTTGCTCATGAGCATCATGTTGTGCTACCTCTGCTTGAGTAGTGGTTTCCATTATATCTATTAATCTAAATAGTTCGGTCCCAGATCATCAAACCCAATAGGAGGGGCAGATAAAGGAGGGAATAATAAAACAAACTTCGTGCTGATTCCAATGTCATTTCTTTGGAAAATCTGAAACTTAATAGTAAAAAATAAACACTCAAAAGAAATGCGCCAAAAAGATATAATGAGCCAGAAATGCCCAATAAATAGGGCGATATTGCCGATGGAACCAAAGCTAGACAATACAACAAGGCAGATTGACCGGTATTTACCGCACCTTTTTCACCTTTTGAAATCATTTCAAATCCAGCATTTGAATAATCGTCTCGGTAGATCCATGCTATGGCCAAAAAATGAGGAAGCTGCCAGAAGAAAAGTATGGCAACCAGAGACCATGCTTCCGGAGCAAGTACACCTTGATTGCCCGTCACAGCAGTCCAGCCCATCAAAGGAGGCAGTGCGCCAGGGATAGCGCCAATTAAAGTGTTTAACGAGGTGACGCGCTTCAAGGGGGTGTAGACATCTATATAGGAAATAAGGGTAATGGCGCCGATTAAGCTCGTTATAAAATTAACCGCATGCGCGAGATAAATTATCCCTAAAATAGCCGCTACTCCACCGAATATAACCGCTTTTCTTGAGCTAATCTCACCCGAAGGGATAGGTCTTTTTGCTGTGCGGGGCATGCGCGCATCGTATTCCCTCTCTGCATATTGATTTAAAGCAGCAGCTGCACTTGCAAGGAGCCCTGTTCCGAGTAGGGTGTTTATAAGCAGCATCCAGTTAAAATTACCGGGAGACGCCAAATAAAACCCCATAGCCGTAGTGATTAACACCATTGAGGTTAGGCGTAACTTTATTAACTCTGAACATGCAGCCCAGAGACGTCGAAAATTGCTTTCGTTGCTGGCAATGGAACGTCCTCTATTCAAGCGGTAACCTCCTTCATTTTAGTCACAGATGAAGTTTCCAAGTTTCGTTGCGGTAAATGCTTGAAGCGAGAAATAATTGAGCCCATTACGCCGGTTAGTAATGCCAGCGCACCGACCAAAACATGCAATGAAGTNATGTCAGCTGGTTTGTATTTCAGGACAGTTAAAACTCCAAGGGTAGCCTGCAATAGGATTAACCCGGTCCAAAACTGGCTTAATCTGGACAAAGGGTGACTTAGGCCCAGTCGTCGACTTGTCACTATCGCGGTGCCGATAACAACCAGCAAAATTACTCCGGCCATGACNCGATGGGTCATGTGNAGGTTCACGTGCTTGGCGGTGATATCAGGAATTGCATTGAGATAAATTATAGGGAGGCCCTTTTCATCTATTGCCAAGCCTTCGGTTTTTAGTCGTGCGTGCAGTGAATTGCGATCTTGGTTGTAGGCCGCAATGTGTGCATCGGTAGTTTTCGGCCAAANTTGGCCATGAGCGGCCGGGAAATCCCAAACAGGCAAACCTGCATGTTGGTGGCGCATCGTTGCGCCTACTATAAGCTGCAGGAAAATAAGAATCGACGCGTAAAAAAAGTGAGTTCGCACTATGCGCGGGGTTCGCTCGTCTTCGTTGACGGCAGTACGTGTTTGTTTCCACCAACGGCTGTTAAATAAGGCTAAAATTGTCAGCACGACTAGGAATATCTGTGCCAAGGTACCGTGGATAATACCATACTCGGGTTTGATTTCCGCTACACGCCCACCGCCTAATACACCTTGTACAATAACCATGCCAAAAGCGAGCATTCCCCACCAACGCAAGGCGTATGGCTGGCTAATGAGTTTCCAGACGCTGAAAGCTGCTAGGATCGCTGAAAACATTCCCACAGCGTAAAATAAATAAGGCTTACGGATTCCCATCATGATACCCATTGAAACAACCATTATCACGATGCCGGAGAGTGCAATTAATCGTGGCCTGCCGGTTGCCTCCCTTATCCAAAGCCATGCTGCTAAAATCGCGGTAAGAAGTCCCACCAATGAAGCAATTAGTCGGTGTGCATGCTCTTCAAATATTCCAAACTTTCCAACCCATTCGTTGGGAGGCAAAAGAAACATGTGACGCTGAAAACTGGTGGGCCAATCGATTACAGCCATACCTACATCTTTGCTTGTGACCAGCGCGCCCATGGACATAAGAGCTAAAGTGCAGAGCACGGTTGTAACCGTAAATATCCCCAACCAAGTATTGTGATGTTTGCTCCCCATATCTTACGCAACAAATGCAAAGGGCGAAGAAAATGTCAGCATTTTGCCTGTGAACCACCGCAGGAACCGGCGCCGTCACTCCCATCGCTAGTTAAACTTATCAGTCACTGGGTCAACCGGCAAGTTTTTGTGAATTATTTCACAAACTTTCTAAGAGGATACTATTGAGCCAACAAATTAAAAATTATAGTTCGCATACCAAAGCCGCCATTTCAAGTGCTGTGTGAGCACCTTCAGTGCCGCGGTTAGTTTTACTTGAGAGACAGCGAGCCTTAGCCTGAGCCTTGGTTTCAAGCAGTAAAACCTCATGGATTACAGGGATTCCTGAAGTGATAGCAATTTGAGCCAATGATTGGGTAACTGAATGGCCGATGTGGTCGGCATGCTTTGTTTTGCCACGAAGGATGACACCGAGGCAAAGAACGGCTTCGGGGCGTTTGGGTTTTCGCCTTGTTAGCCTGGCTACTGCTACGGGAATTTCAAACGCCCCGGGGACGCGTATTAATTCTACATTTTCGACACCGGAGTTGGCTAAAGCCTCAAGTGCTCCAGCAATCATTCCATCAACATACTCCGCATTATATGCAGAGGCTACGACAGTGATGCATGATTTTTTTTTGGGGAGGTTTCTTTTCCGCGTGGTGTTTTTTAGCATGACTATATGAGGTGGCCCATTTTATCGCGTTTGGTATTCAGGTATTTTTGATTGTGCTTATTCGGGGCGACTTTGATGGGTATTTGTTCGACGATCTCCAGTCCATAGCCGTCCAGTCCGATGACTTTCTTGGGGTTATTTGTGAGCAGTCGAATACGGCGCACCCCTAGGTCTGAAAGTATTTGCGCCCCCAGACCATATTCACGCAGGTCCGCCGAAAAACCTAATTTCTTATTTGCTTCAACTGTATCTAAACCGTCTTCTTGAAGTTTNTAGGCATGCATCTTTGGAGCCAAACCGATGCCTCTNCCCTCTTGCCGCATGTAAACAATNACGCCNGATCCTTCAGCGGCTATTTGCCGCATTGCGTCTTGCAGCTGCGGCCCGCAATCACACCGAAGGCTTCCGAACACATCTCCGGTTAGGCATTCACTATGAACCCGCACCATTACATCCTCTGTTTTCTCTAGGTCACCGCAAACAAGCGCAATATGATATTGAGCGTCTATCGCACTGCGGTATAGATGAAGTTTGAAGTCACCATGTTCGCTTGGAAGGTTAACGACTTCCATTTTTTCCACGAGCTTCTCCCGGTTTCTTCTGAATTTGATCAGCTCCTCTATTGAGCAGATCTTGAGTTTATGTTTTTTGGCGAAGCGCTTAAGCTGAGGCAANCGGGCCATATTGCCGTTATCGTCCATTATTTCACATATGACGCCGATNGGCCGGCATTNTGCNANCTTGGAGAGATCTACGGCAGCTTCAGTGTGCCCGGCCCGCTGCAATACGCCGCCAGGTCGCGCTCTCAATGGNAATACGTGGCCTGGCTGTACCAAGTCTTCAGGCACTGCTGTCGGGTTGGCTAGTGTTCGTATTGTTTCTGCTCTATCCCCAGCGCTGATGCCAGTTGTGATTCCTTCGGCGGAATCTACGCTTACNTGAAAATCAGTCTGAAAATTTTCTTGNTTACGGGGCACCATACGCTCGATACCGAGTTGGCGCAGGCGCTCCTCGGTGGTGGGCACGCAAATCAGGCCGCGACCATACTTGGCCATGAAGTTGATGGCATGGGCGGTGATATGTTCGGCTGCCATAATAAGGTCGCCTTCATTTTCACGGTCTTCGTCATCAACTACGATCACCATCTTGCCTTGTCGGATATCTGCGATAACCGATTCAACAGAATCGAAGGGCGATCTNACCGTGGTCGCCTTCTTGTTTTTTGGCNTATTCTTTTTTACGGACATCACTGTTTTGTTAGAATTTTGGGCACCTCAGCCAAGGCTTCATCCAGCTTGTTGGNATCCTTGCCGCCGCCTCGAGCTTGGGTCGGTTTGCCGCCGCCCTTTCCGCCAACAATTGGGGCGATGGCTTGGATAATACGTCCGGCTTGTGCCTTGTCAGTAANCTCGTCGGGCACGGTTGCAACNAACGCCACACNGTCATTNCTTGCAGTNCCGAGNACAATCACGCCTTTAAATTTGTTTTTGATNAGNTCCGCGACCTTTTGAGCAAAGTTTNCATCTACGGCTCCAAGGTTGGCGGAGATGAAGGGGATAGTGCCGGCTTTTTCAGTTTTCTCGATCANTCTATTGGCAATGTTTGCGGCTTGGCTCTGTTGTAATCCTTTGATTTGTTTCTCGAGTTTTTTAGAATNATCCAGNAGNTGCTCGATCTTNTTTTCGAGATCTTTAACTGGNGAATTAAGCTTTTCTGCCACTGCGGCAATGCGNGCAGTNGCTNTGCGGGCNTGNTNGGCAGCGATTAAACCGGCGGTNGCTTCAATGCGCCNGACTCCGGCTGCAATGGCNGATTCGCCGGTTATACGGAAAAGTCCAATTTCACCAGTNGCGCGGGTATGNGTGCCTCCGCAGAGNTCCATTGAATAACCATTTAGGGCACCACTTTCACCGCCAATTTGCACAACCCGCACTTGGTTGCCGTACTTGTCGCCGAAGAATTGCATAATATCGTCACGATCAGTGATATCGGTATACTGTACTTCGGTCCAACTGACGGTAGCATTTTCAAGAATACGTTCGTTGACGAGCGCCTCAATTTCTACGACCTGTTGTTCGGTAAGAGCTTGGCTATTAAAATCAAAGGTCAGTTTGTCGGCGCCCACGTATGAGCCTTTTTGAGATACATCAGGACTGGTGACCTGGTGTAGTGCCCAGTGTAATAAGTGCGTTACGGTGTGGTGGCGCTGAATGGCACAGCGATTGTCGGCATCAACGGTAAGTTGGGCTTTGGAGCCTTGTTTTGGTACCCCTTTACCTTTTATAGAGTGCAGCAAGGCGTCTCCTGCTTTTTGGGTATCAGTAATCTGCCAATGCTCGCCATCAATGCTTAGAATACCTTTGTCACCAACCTGCCCTCCCATTTCCGCGAAGAAAGGAGTGAGGTCGAGCACAATCCCTGTGAGCTTCTGGTCCTGAACCACCTCAAGGACGGTGGCCTCAGCCGTAAGTTGTTCGAATCCGACAAATTCAGTGACCGCTTCGGGGCTGACGTTTGAAACGCTGATAACCTCTTTTTTCTGAGCAGATCGAGCACGTTCTCGCTGTTTCTGCATCAGCAACTCAAAACCAGCAGTATCCACGGATAAGTCTGCTTCCCGGGCCATGAGTTGGGTGAGGTCGAGAGGGAAGCCATACGTATCGTACAATTTAAATGCGAATTCACCGGTGAGTTTCTTGCCCGAAAGCTTGGCGGTTTCCTCATTAAACATCTCGATGCCGTTATCAAGGGTTCGGTTGAAAGATTCCTCCTCGGTAAGGATAGTTTGACGCACCAGGTCACGGCGTTTTTGCAGTTCAGGAAAAATATCACCCATTGTATCGGCAAGGACATCCACCAGTTTATAGAAAAACGGCTCCCGGAAACCTAGGTTTCGTCCGTAGCGCACAGCCCGACGCAAAATGCGGCGCAGGACATAGTTACGATCGGTGTTGCCTGGAATAATGCCATCAGCAATAGAAAAGCCAAGCGTACGGATATGATCTCCGATAACACGGAAAGCTACGTCGATTTGTTCCTGTTCACTGACTTCTTTGGAGGGCAACGAAGCTGTGTATTGCTTGCCACTTAACTCTTCAATCTTTGCAAATATCGGACTAAAGACGTCCGTATTATAATTTGAAACCGGTTTCGAAAAATCAGTAAAGTTATTGGTGCTCTGGATGATGGCCGCAACTCTTTCGAAACCCATTCCTGTATCTACATGCTTGGAGGCCAACGGGGCAAAGGAGCCATCAGTCCCAGCATTGTATTGAATAAATACAAGGTTCCAAATCTCAATACACTGTCCGCTGTCAGCATTAACCAGCTTCCCTTCAGTATCTCCGTCGGGTGTAAGATCGATGTGCAACTCGCTGCACGGACCACACGGCCCTGTTTCGCCCATCATCCAGAAGTTGTCCTTTTTATTACCGTTTACGATGTGCACGCCAGGATCGAGGCCGGCAGTAATAAATATTTGAGCCCAGTAATCGTATGCTTCTTGGTCAAACTCGCCCGGATCACTTTTGCCGGGCTGGTAAACGGTAGCGTACAAACGATCTTTAGGGAAACCCCACGTGTCAGTGAGCAGTTCCCAAGCCCACTGAATGGCTTCTTTTTTAAAGTAATCACCAAAGGACCAGTTGCCGAGCATCTCGAAAAAAGTATGGTGATACGTGTCCATACCGACATCATCTAGGTCATTGTGCTTGCCGCCGGCGCGGATACATTTTTGCGTATCAGCAGCACGCCCTGGATTGTAAGGACTATTTTGTTCGCCGAGAAAAATCGGGACGAACTGATTCATGCCTGCATTGGTGAACAAAAGATTAGGGGCATCAGGCATGAGGCTGGCACTGGGGACAATCGTGTGTTTTCGATCTTCAAAAAAATTGATGAAATCCTGCCGAATCTGTCGACCTGTGCGGGTAGGTTGATCACTCATCACTGGACCGGAACACGATTAATTGTGTGCAAAATCTCCTGCTTAATTGCAGTTTTATCAGCCGCTATGATGTTAAACCTGATGCGCGATTGCATGACCGGCTTTAAATTGTCCACGATCAACTGGACAGTTTTTCTATCATCGGAAAGCTGTATTTCCTTAACGGGCAATGAGTCGCCGCCAAATGCACCCTGCCGTTTATCGCCCAATACTTTAGATGGGTCTTTGGTGGAATACATCTTAGAGCCGTAGTTTTGAGTCCATTGGTAATTCCACTGATCGATGGCCCAATTTTGCTCATCCACCGCTGATGCTGGATCAAGTGCGTTGGTGAAAGTAATACTAATTGCATCTTTCATAACATTTAGTCGAAGCGGCATATGAACCGGCTGACCAGTATAACGCACGCGCTGGAAAGCGCCGTACCGTGCACCATTGGATTGCCAGACACGGAGCCCTACTAAATAAAGTTGTCCATCCCTTGAGTTAAACCTGCCACGCATTATGCCTGATTCAAAGCGCAATGGAAACCGTACAGCTCCTCCCTGCCATTCTCCGTCAATTGATTCTTTGACAACTTTAAACAGGCTACTTTTTCCGTAAGAGAGATGTAATAAATCTCCGCTGAAAGGCCCCCAGCGCTCACTTTGCACCCACACCTGCCCACCGCTAGAATTATCCATTTGATGCGGGAGCCAAAGAAGTGGCTTGTCATAGTCATTGGGCTGTTCTTTACGATGCGCTGTATGCACGTGCCCATAAAAACCTCCCGGCTTAACAAAGTTGACACGTGAAGCAGGCACCCAGTTGCCTTCATTGTCTGAAGTGGTCAATTCCCCCTTAGGCCCAACACTCATGCCATTCGGCGCACGATGGCCAGTGGCGACAATTTCGAGCTTTGCGCCATCCTTACTGACACGCACAAGGCAGCCATGATGTGGTACCGTGGCAGCTCGAAGGTTGCCTCCCTTTACGAAATAAAAGTTACCCTCAGTATCAGTGGAAAGGTTCATGCAGAATTCGTGGTAATGATTGCTAATTGAAATGTCGTTATTAAAATTTTCATAGTAGTCAGCCTCTCCGTCATCGTTGAGGTCATGGAGTCGTGTGATTTGATCACGGCCCAGAACGTAAACTTGATCGTCGACAATTTTCAAGCCGAGGGGCTGAAACAGGCCGGTGGCATAGCGGCGCCACTTTAGTTCTTTAAGGGTTTCATCAATGCCGCTAACAAGCCAGACATCACCTGTTACTGAACTTACAGCAGCCGTCCTCCCATCCTTAAAAAAATCAAATCCGCTGCAACGAATCCATGATCTCCATGGATTCTCTTCCGGGACAGTTATTGTGTCGACAACGTATGGCCCTGGCGTAAGCCCTAACCTTCCACGGGTGGTTACTTGCTTGGACCACTTCGCGGGGCCACCCTTAATCATGGTTGATAACGCTCGTGCTTTAATCTTGGTTGTCGAAAAACGTTCCAACTTGTCGACCTGCTCCTTGGGGCCGTTCCAAATACCAATAATAAATCGGCTGTTGGGCAACAAGGATTTGATTTCTGCCGTAATCCGGCCACTCTCGGCTTTTAATTTGACCCCGGGATTCATCACCGCAGCTCCGGTAATTTTGCCATCCAGTTCCAACTTGGCTAGATTCCCCTCTATTTTGCCACTCGCTCCAGGCACTTCAGCAACTAACAGGTTCAATGGACTTTTGCTAGGGCTGTGGGTGATTTCAAATTGACGAGTAAAAATGTCTCCGGAAAATCCCGGAAGCTCTAAAACACCCGAAGCTCCAACGGTGTAGGACAGGATTACCTGATTACCATGGGTATAGTGCCCCCGCCACTTAGCCCAATTACGGGGCAGAGGACCTTTGGAATAAACATCATTACGATTAAAGACTGGCGGATTAGGTTCAGCCCACTCGCCCTTAGGGCCAGACCAACCGGGAACCATCTGGGTGCGAAACGCTAAGCTACCAATAATTGCAGGCACGCCCTGCAATCCGTCTCGACCTGCTGGCAGTTTAATGAAGCCCCCAGTCCAGCCGGCAGACATCCTTAAACGCTCGGTATCGAAACAGACTGATGTATTTTCGCTGAGTTTGATATTCAGCCCTTTGAGCGCTGGCCTCCATAATTTCCCTTCGAGGGTTGTTTCAAGTCCATAGGACTGAAAGGACCCAATGTCCATTTCATCCCATTTTGTGGCCTTAACAACGGGCTTCTTTTTTTTAGGTTTATTTTGTGCATAAGAACTCATCGCAAAGGCCAGCACCGAGCAAACGGTCAAACCAAGAGTCCAAAATCGCATGCGGTTTCAATGCCAAAATTAAGTTAAAAATGCGATAAAATAGTGCTGTCTTGCCTGTTTATCCAGCGTTGGTTAAAAAACCTCCCCTTTGAACAAGCAGTTCTACATAACTACAGCTATTGATTATGTAAATGGCCAGCCTCATCTGGGCCATGCATACGAGAAGATAATTACTGACGTTATTGCCCGATCGCAATGCTGCCTGGGAAGTGAATCATTTTATTTAACAGGGCTCGACGAACACGGCCAAAAAGTTCAGCAAGCAGCAGAAGATAATGGTCAAAATGCACAGGACTATTGCAATAACTTGGCTGAGGATTGGCAAGCCTTTGCCGCAAAGCTCGGGCTATCCAATGGGGATTTTGTTCGAACCACTGAAGAACGGCACAAGACTGTAGTCGCTGAAATCCTTCAAGGACTATATGACAAGGGAGAATTTTACCAAAAAGAGTACGTGGGGTTTTACTCGGCAAAACAGGAATCTTTCCTTACAGAAAAAGATAGAAACGATAATGGGGAATTTGACCCAATCTATGGTGAAGTACAGGAACTTAGGGAAAATAATTACTACTTCAAGCTCGGTCAATATCAGCAATGGCTCATTGAGCACATTGAGGCTAATCCTAATTTTGTCGCGCCCGATAACCGCCGCAACGAAGTCCTTGGATTTCTGAAAAATGAAAACCTTGAGGATCTTTGTATTAGCAGACCAAAAGAAAGGTTGTCATGGGGTATCCCCCTACCCTTCGATTCAGATTATGTCACATATGTCTGGTTTGATGCATTGACCAACTACCTCAGTATCCCGCGAGCCATAGGTAGAGAATCAGAGTTGTGGCCTGCGGATATTCACGTAATTGGAAAGGATATTTTAAAGTTTCACGCGGTTTATTGGCCAATCATGCTTAGGGCTGCAAACTTGGAGATACCCAAGCAGATACTGGTTCATGGCTGGTGGCAAAAAGATAACCAAAAAATGAGTAAAAGCACTGGTAATGTAGTAGATCCGGTTGCCGTCATTGACGAATGGGGGCTGGATGCCTTTCGCTATTATGTGGTACGGGAACTGGACATAGGGCCCGATGGCAATTGGACTGACGAAGGATTTGCCGCACGCTACGGCGCAGAGCTGGCTAATGGTTTGGGAAATCTAATCAACCGATCCCTTTCCATGCTTGGCCGGTACCGGGACGGGGTCGTCCCTGAAGCTCATGATGAATTGGCCCATGACGCCACAGTAGCTCGCGATAAACTGGTGGAGCAATTACGGGCAAATGAATTACAGGCAGGATTAATGACTATCTGGAGTTATATCGCGCGCTTAAATCAGTATGTTGATGAGACAGCGCCTTTTAAGATGGCCAAAGACCCCAATCAAGCCAAACGATTGGGTGAAGTACTTTATAACTTAACCGAAAGCTGTCGCTTATTGGCAGTTTGGCTCCAGCCTTACCTGCCTACAACCAGTCACCGGATTATGGAGCAGCTTAATTTACCCAAAGATATCATTAATATCGCTCAATCCGGATGGGGTGAACTCACAGCAGGACAGAAGGTCAATAAACCTGAAGCACTATTTCCTCGAAGGGATAAGTAGATTACTCTAAGGAGACCAGGTGCTATCAATAAGTTTGCGCAATTGAGCAACTTTCTTTCTATTTACCTTAGCTAAATTCTTTGTTTCAAAAGGGTCTTTTGCTAAATGATAGAGCTCTGTCTCGCCAGTTCCTTTTGCCCCTTTCCCTGCTCTTGTCGTTACATTTTCCTTATGTGGCAGAATAAGTTTCCAGCCATCTTGAATGCCCCACCGGTAAGTTAGATTCTTTGCGGGTTTATGGGTGTCTACTGCATTATGCAGGAAGATTTCCCCATATAGAAACTTCCGTGCATTCACCGCATTATCATTTAATAAATCCAACCCTTGCATGTCCTTGCTTGGCTTGAGTCCAACTGCATTCAGAACCGTCGGAACCATGTCGATACTGGAAACGGGCGTGGCAGACATGGCCGGTTTTACTTTACCCGGCCAACGAACCATAATAGGGGTGCGGGTGCCACCGTCATACTGACTGCGTTTACTCTTTAGATCATAACCACGGGCATTGGGGTTCTGAATCCAGCCGTTATCAGTGACATAAACAATGATGGTGTCTTTACCGAGACCCTTTTTATCGATATGACCCACCAATTGACCTACTGTTTCATCAAACCATTCCACCATGGCATAGTAGCGGGCAATATGCGGCGAATCCACCTTGGCAGCATACTTATCAAACAATCGTTTGGGCGGGTTGTGAGGGGTATGAGGTAGAAAAGGTGCATACCAGATAAAGAAAGGTTTACCTTTTGCTTCTTCGATGAAATCGAAGATGGGCTTCATTCCATCTCTGCCAATGCGTAAGCCCTCGTCGCCATGCCTGCCCCCACGTTTNGGGTCGCCATGAGTCATGCCGTGAGTAAAGCCTCCGCGGGAGTAATGCCCTTGCCACCATTTACCNCTTTGATGGCTCACGTAACCTTTTTCTTTTAGGATCCGCGGAAGTGANGGCCCTTTGTCGATTAGCGCCACCTGCNCAGCAAACCGTTTGGCATATTCGGCGGAGCGTTTACCNTCTGCAGGAATTGGCGGCTCATTGCCCGTGATCTTGTTTTGATGNGGNTATAAACCNGTAATCATCGTGGCTAATGAAGGGCAACACAGGCTACTAGGCACNTAACCGTGGGTNTAGGTAAGGCTCTCNTTTGCAAGTTTATCAATATGGGGNGTCTCGATAATCTTGTGCCCCATAAAACCGTAGTCTGTCCAGGTGTGGTCGTCAGAAATGATGTAGACAATATTGGGCGACTTGGCAAAAACCAGAAAAGGAACGAGCGTAGCAAGCAATAAAAATACACGGTGCATGAGGGGAATTTGCAGCAAGTTTCACAAGTTCGCAAGCATAGGCACTTGAGAAGAATAGGAACTTAAGTTATAATGTATTCACCTCGCCGGGCCGCGCAAGGTTACACGCCCTGGAAGGTAATTAATAAAAATGGGGCCTTGCCTTCGATGCTGGCCGTCAGGCCTTGACTGGAAGTCGTAAGGTGTTGATTCGGCCCCACCTTGGAATCATCGTTCCTTGGGCCTTGTACGCGCGGTTTTGGTGGGGTTTTTTCTGCAGTTTATGCCTAATGTGTGTAAACTACTTCCGTGCCTGAGGGAGATTTATTCAGCAAAAAGCCCGGGAGTTCAAAAGGGAGTGTAGAGCCCGAAAACGCCGTCAATTCCCAAAAGGCACCGCTCGCTGCCAGAATGCGCCCCTGCTCGCTTGATGAATATTCAGGCCAACAACACATCCTGAAACCAGGAATGCTATTACGCAGGGCTATCGAATCAGATCGCATCCAGTCACTGATTTTTTACGGGCCACCCGGCACAGGTAAAACATCACTGGCTCAGATAATTGCAAATTACACCGAATGCAAATTCGTGCGTTTAAGCGGAGTGGAAAGCAACGTCGCAGAAATGAGGACTGTTTTAAGTGGGGCGGCAAACCGGCTTGAGAACACTGGGCGCCCCACTCTGCTATTCATTGATGAAATACATAGGTTTAATAAGTCTCAGCAGGACGTATTACTGCCGGATGTAGAAGGGGGAACGATCAGGCTGGTGGGNGCCACAACACATAACCCTTTCTTTTTTGTTAATTCACCGCTTGTTTCAAGATCACAGATTTTCGAACTCAATCCGCTAAGTGAAGCGGATATTTTAACATTATTGGAACGTGCTTTATCTGATGAGGAACGGGGTTTGGGCCATTTAAACATGAAAGTGTCCGATGAAGCACTTCAACATTTAGCCTTAGTCTCTGACGGAGATGCACGTAAAGCGCTTAACTCTCTTGAGATTGCAGCTTTAACCACCCCTCATGATCGCGAAGGCGCTATCGAGGTGACTATTGAAGTTGCAGAACAGTGCATACAGAAAAAAGCAGTGGTATATGACGGAGACGGAGATCAGCATTACGACACTATTTCTGCCTTCATCAAATCTATCCGAGGCAGTGACCCTGACGCTGCTCTATATTGGCTGGCTAAGATGGTTCATGCCGGGGAAGATCCACGCTTCATAACGCGACGACTTATGATTAGTGCCTCTGAGGACATAGGATTAGCTGACCCGATGGCACTCGTACTTTCAGTCTCAGCCCACCAGGCCGCTGAATTTGTCGGCTGGCCTGAGGCTAGAATACCGATAGCTGAAGCCACAGTGTATTTAGCCACCGCTAACAAAAGTAACAGTGCCTATCTGGCAATTAACTCGGCATTAGCGGAAGTAGAAAATGGACGAACCATTCCTGTTCCAAAACATTTGCGGGATGGCCATTACTCGGGATCAAAAAGATTGGGAAACGGAGAAGGCTACAAGTACTCACACGATTACGACGGACACTACGTAAATCAGGATTACCTTGGGGTGGACGCGCGCTTCTATGAGCCAACAGAACAAGGGGTTGAAAAGAAAATCAAAGACAGAGTTAGGCACTGGCGGTCACTGCAAAAAAAGGTGGAGGATGATGGGAGTTAAGAAGGATAAAGCCAAAGTCCGNGCGGAATTAGNCACTATCAGGATCAGGCGTGACGAGCGCAAGGAAGCATCCGTTTTAATCTGCAAGAGGATATCGTCCTTGCATGAATGGATTTCTGCAAAAACGGTTTTGTTATATGCGCCACTNCCGGATGAACCCGATATCTTAAGTCTTATAGACGACTCAAAGACCATTTGTTTTCCGAGATACAACGCAGATCGCACTTATGAAGCAGCAGCTGTAAATCATTTAAACGATCTCGCGCCAGGGAAATTTGGCATCCTGGAGCCACCGAACAGATGTAATAAAATAAAACCAACTGAAATTAATTTAACATTAGTCCCAGGTGTTGCTTTTGACAAAGATATGAACCGCTTAGGTCGAGGCAGAGGATTTTATGACCGCTGGTTAAAGGAGCTCTCGGGAGCAAAGCTGGGGGTAGGTCTTGACCATCAGCTTATTGATTTGGTACCCGCTGAATCACACGATGTCAGGATGGACTTGGTTATCACACCATCCCGGGCAGTGAAAAATTCAGACTAGGAATTTTGCCTAATCCCTCGGGTTGCCAAAACCAAAGCCAGCCCTCCTTTCAGACTCACCCCAAGGNCTCTCNCCCGTATTGTCAGGATCGATACCACTGCAACCTAGGGGNCCAACAAGAACCAGAACGCTAATTGCAGCGACACATAGAATAAACGGCAATAGATTATNTTTCATTATCATTATTGAGGATCAGTTTTTTTGAATTCTTTATGGGTTTGGAAATTTTTCCGGGCCGAATTAGCTTTTCATNAATAANCCCAGAAAACTCTATTCCCGCGGGTTTCTTTTGTTTTAAANTNCTGGTTTCTTCAGGGGTAAGATCGATAGTGGAATAACGTTTGAGTTTATCCGTGAGAATTTTCACATTTTTTTCACGTTGTGCTAGCGCATTCTTCTGTTCTTCGGNTATTNAGCGCAAACTATCTCTTTCNNGTTGGATTTTTANAGTTTTCTTTTCGAGTGNCTTAANACCGGCCTCAGCNTCAGCTAATTGTGACTTAAGTTTTGCCGCCTGCGATTGGGCCGCAATTACTGTTTCGTCGCTCTCTTTTAAAGCAGNGCTTCANTGCAGTTAAATCGCTGGTTACCNTCGCAANNTCTTTNNTTGCATTGTCTAAATTNTGCTTCAGATCGAGATTTATTTTCTCTGCCTTTATTTTNGATTCGGNGGCAGCCAAAGTTTTCTTTTTAAGGCTTTTAATTTCATTTTGAGAACCTTGAATAATAGTGGTTGAATTTNTGTGCTCTANTAATAGATANCCCGATGTGGCNAGGGANCCNATAAGAAGTACTACCAGGGATATCAACGCAGCCTTCATATTAATTCTATTTTCTAAGTATATCGCCCGGCTGGAGCTGCTGCCTTGTAAGCTCCTTGATCGGCTCAGCTATGGAGACAGATGGCTGGGCGTCTGCAATTTTAATTTTACCCACTAAATTACCAGCGCGGACAACCTTGAATTCATCACCATTTTTAACCCCATGATCAGTACCTCTGTTAATCACGTAAAAACCAAATTTTTTATCAAAGCTTACTATCTTGCCTATTTCAGCGCCAGCAGTTGGTTGCGGTTTGGGTGGTTTTGGTTTGTTAGGACCGTTTTCACCTGGTTTGGTAGGTTTTGGCCTTGTAGCCTTTTTTTTCCAATCTCGAACTTCCTCGACGGTACCCAGCGCCTGATAATCAGCTAATGTGGTTTTCAATTTAGTGTGTTCTTGGGCTAATCCTGTCACCTCGGCCAATTTCGACTGGAGTTTTGCCGCTTCAGTCTGAGCAACTTTTAAGGCGGCTACTGCCTCGGTTTCTTGTTTTTGAGCATCACCTAAGTTCGAAGAAGCAGCCACTAACCGGTTGCTGAGTGACTCAATTTCACCTTTTACTAGGCCTAATTCCTCCTGAAGCTTGGTTTTGTCAGATTTCAGACTGCTCGTTCCGTTCTCTATTTGCGCTGCAGAGGCCTCTGCCTCTTCTTTCGCGGTATTTGCTTTTTTGAGGTCTCCCTTGACCCCCATGCCAAATACTATGCCTATAATTCCGGCAACGATATTAAGCCCTAGCATTATCTTGGTAATTTTACCCATAAGAAGTTCTTTTTCCCCTCAATTGGAAATTAATGCCAAAGGGCAGCTGTGTCAATTGCCCGATTAGAACAAGTTGTTACGCTCACTAGTTCCGTCTGCNATATATTCTATTAAACCCGTTTAAATCTATTGGGGCTTAATGAAAGGAACCGGCGGATCAGCAGGTGATTCAGTCTCTTCCTTCTCCTTATCTTTGAGCAATTCAGTCCTCTTTTTCAGAATGGACTCCACCGTATAACTGCTAACACGATAGGCGTACACGTTAAACGCACTATCTTTGCGGAGCTTTTCTTTGAGCTCTTCCTGTTTTTCCGCCCATTCTTTATCGAGAGTTACCTTATCTTCTGCCTTTTCATTTTCCCCCGGAGTTCGCTTTTCGGGTAAGGATCCCGTTGTCTCCACCTGGATAACCCGGTCACTACCTGATGGTGTTTGACCGACTTTTACGTGATAATTTAGGCCGTCAAAGGTGCTGATTTTGATCTGAGTCGCGTTTTTATCCAATTGCGCCTTCTCTGTATCGGTCGCTAAATCGTTAAATGAGGGAGAGCTAAGAGGTGAAGTTGGAGCGGATGCTGCATCAAAAACCTTTCCGTCAGTCACTGTACCGTCCAACTTCCATTCGGCTACATCACTGGACTTGGTTATTTTCCACGAATTGGTTGCTTCACTTCCCGGATAAATCACTTCAATACTGTTCGGCTTATCGACTTTAATAAAATCTTTGTTCAGCCAATCACTGGGCTCAGGAGAAGCATTACTAAAGGTCTGGTCAACCACGGCAATCTCACTGCGCTTACTATCAATCATAATAAAACGCCTGTCTGAGAAGCCTCCAAAACCTTGCTGCGAATTTTGATTTTCAGAACCCGGGGCAGAGAGCTCTTTTCCCAAGTGTAAGGTATGGATTAAACTTTTACCGTCCGCTTCCAATAAACTTACCCGGGTTGCTGAATTGATAGAGGCATTGTCAGGATCAAGCAGGCCAATCCTTCCCAATTGGCTTTTCCCGGCGGTGAGTTCACGAAGGACTTTCATGTCTTTGAACTCCCGGATAAATTTCTCTATTCGATCAGCATCCGCTGGATATCCGTTTTTATTTTCTACTACCCACTGCTTGTCTGCTCTCGTCAGGGTCAGCGTGCTCGGTGTTTGGTCACTATTCTTGGTTATTACGATTGAACCAATTTTAGATAACGGCAGGCCACTCAGTGGCTCTTTGCCGATGACTATTGACGTAGAAGTGCCACCGCCTTTAATGAGCATACCTATGACAATTAAAACTATAAGTACGATTGCCGGGGGAACTAAATTACTGAAATTTCCTTTTTTCATTTTGCTTAACTTATTTTCCGATTCCTAAGGGCAACGCCAATACCAAAAAATGCCACTAGTAGGGGCATTACTCCGGTGCTGGCCCACTTGATATTATTTCTTAAAGAGTTGATTGCCTCTCGCCGTTTCTTTTTAATGCGCCTTATAGCCTTCCGAGCCCGATCTTTAGCCTCTTCTGCAGCAGCTTGGCTTTGTTCGAGTTTTTCGCGGTCTTCCTCAGAAACGCGAAGTTGAATTAATCCTGACTGACCTGATTGAAGGGCGTTTTGCAACTGTTCTTGTAATTTATTGGCGACATCCTGCGCCTTATCTTCGGCTTCTTGTAGTTCTTTTTCAGTTTTTTCTAATTCCTTTCGTATCTCCGCAGTTGCTTTTTCTTCCATTTCATTGAGCTTTTTTAAGGGGCGGCTGCGATTTGTTAAACTTCTGATATTCATTAGGTCCTCATCACCTGTGAGGTAATCGATTGTGTTTAATACAAAGTTGAAATTGCTATTTTGAAATCCACGAAATTGGTCAACTTGTTGATTAGTGTCATGTATAAAATCCACGTCACCAACTAAAATAACCACGGGGCTTGATCCATCTTTTACTGTTTTTAGCGCATTATCAGGAACTTCGGGTTGCGTCCCATTTTTATCATCACTAACAGGCGGCTTATCAGGGTCTCCGTCGGGAAACCCTGTCTTAAATGGACCGGATAATTTTAACGCCAAAATATTTTTACCTTCAGTAGGATTAAAAGTTTTTGCGATATCTCCCTGAGAAGCCTGAAAAGCGGGAAGCGGTAAAAGGCCCTTTGTCTGAACTGTGCCTATGAGCACTGAATTGGTAGAGCTATGAAATAATGGGGTAAGTTCAGGAGCATCTTTTTCGTTGGTTGCCGTTTCTCGCTTAAAGGCACCGAAGTGAATGCCAGAGAGCGGCCCAAGATTACCCATAATCGGGTCATTTTCATTATGTCCATCAGATTGGACATCAATTGCAGTAGGCCAGGATTCTCCAGTTTGGCGCGGACGCAACGCAAACCCCAGATCCGCAACGACTTGATTAGCGGTAAAATTAACACCCCAAGCGGGTAATAACTTTTCGAAGTTCGAGCTACTTCCGGTAGGAGGCGAAAACCCACCCATTGGCCCTTGGTCTAAGGCATGATTTGAATCAAGGAATGCAAGCATCTTGCCCCCTCCGAGGATGTACTGATCAATGGCAAACTGCGCTTTCTCACTAATCAACTTGGGGTGGATTACGATTAATAAATCAATCTTTCCATTCTGCTCAATGGAGGAAGTACTCATTTCAATGGTTTTTACATTTGCCTGACCATAAGTAGCTTGTAAAATGCGCATAAATTGCCACGGAGGAGACGGGCGTTGCCCGCGCATCATTTGAGGTGGTAAATTTGGCGGAAAACCACCATTAACCTGTAATGGAGACATAACGCCTATCACTGGGGCCTCAGAATCATCTTTGATGAGTCGTGTAATCGCAGAAGATATTTCATACTCTAGAAGTGCTTCTGGCTTGAGCCCTCCAACACGCCCGCCGGGGCCTTGGTCAAGCAGGCTAACCATTTCAGATTTATCAGCGTAACTCAATGTCAGCCCAATATAGGCAAATTCATCGAGCCCAATCTGCATGCGTGATATATTATCCTGTTGGGCTAATTCCTCCTCATCAGTGTCGGGAAGTGGGTTAATGTTATTGAAAACAATACTCCCTGCACTGGCTTCCTCATATTCCTCCAACAATTCAGCCACTCTTCCTGCATACTGCCTTACAAAAGGTGAGATCCGGTCGTCACCTTTAGTAAAGTAGAGCCTTGCATCAATTTTAAATGAATCAGGATCATCTCCACGATTCTCACCGACGCGTTGAAGAATATTTTTTGTGCCACTAGAAAGCGTGTGAATATTGTTTTCAGTTAAATCCCACTTACCTCGAAAGGATAGCGATATAATGTTAATTACGACTAAAATTAAAGCCAATATAACTACTTGGGCACCTGCAAAACCAAAGGCTTGCGCTGGCTTGCTCTCCTGACCCCCTCGAATTATTACGGTCGTCGCAGCCAAGGTGAAACAAATCACGGAAATAAAAAATATAAAGTCACGAAAAAGAAAAACCCCTCTTTGTAGAGCTTCAAAATGACTCATAACGCTAAAACTAGCCACCAAGTCTACTATAAATTCATTTCCGGGAAAAAGACCTTGAATGAAATCTGTCACCGGAGGAAACCCGGCTAAAATTGTAAAAAGACATATCAAAACCGATATAATAAAACTAATGACTTGATTACGGGTCAGGGCCGAGGTCATGGAGCCAATCCCAAGATAAGCTCCCGCCATTAAGGCACTGCCAATATAACCACAAAGGATAGCCCCATTATCAGGATCCCCCAGAATGTTCGGGATTAACCAGATCGGAAAAGTGAGCATTAGGCAGACAATCAAGAATGCCCAGGAAGCCAGAAATTTACCCATTACCGCTTGGCCGGTCGTAATGGGAAGGGTCAGCAGTAATTCCAAAGTACCCGTACGTTTTTCCTCAGACCACAACCTCATGGCAATGGCAGGCACCAAAAACAGGTATAACCAGGGATGCCAAAGAAAAAAAGACCCCAGGGAAGCTTCATTTCTTGAAAAGAAATCTTGGCCCACCATAAAGGTAAAAAAGCCAGAAACTAATAGGAATATCACCAAAAAAACATATGCTACAGGTGAAGTAAAATATGCGCTAAACTCACGCTTAGCGATCATCAAGATATTTTGTAGGACCTTTGAATTCATATTATGCAGCCTCCTGTTTTTCTGTGTCAGCTATTGTTAATTCGCGAAAGAGATCATCAAGCTTGCCTGTGGGGCTTTGCTTAACGAGTTCGGCAGGCGTTCCATTTGCCACAATTTTACCTTGGTCAATAATGATAGCCCTAGTGCAGGCTGCCTCAACCTCTTCCAGGATATGCGTGGAAAAAATGATGGCCTTAGTCTCGCCGAGCCTCTGGATAAGCTCCCGCGCTGCACGTTTTTGATTTGGATCCAGCCCGTCAGTCGGTTCATCCAATATCAGCACTTCTGGGTCATGCAAGAGAGCCTGCGCTAAACATGTGCGATGACGATAGCCCTTTGAAAGGGTATCTATTGATTGACGCTTAAAGGAATCTAACGAACAAACCTCCAGCGAGTGGTCGACAGCTTTGTCGCGCTTAACCCCGGCGAGACCACGAACTTCAGCGGCAAACTTCAAAAACCCCTCCACTGTCATGTCAGGATAGGAAGGCGCATTTTCAGGTAGATAACCAATGAGCGCCTTTGCTTCCTCCGGGCTTTGCACAATACTGTGGCTCCCGATTATAGCGTCTCCTTCATCAGGCATAATATATCCTGTAATCATGCGCATTGTAGT
Organism: Verrucomicrobiales bacterium; assembly: GCA_002719595.1. Lineage (GTDB taxonomy): Bacteria > Verrucomicrobiota > Verrucomicrobiia > Limisphaerales > UBA1100 > UBA1100. The sequence continues at coordinate 23,884 of PBEJ01000003.1, read as the reverse complement.
TGATTTGCCGGCTCCATTGGGCCCTAAAAATCCCAATACTTCGCCTTTTTCAACTTCAAAGCTTAGATTATCTACGGCAACTTTTTCGCCAAATGTTTTCCTAAGATTCTGTGCCTTAATCATTTTATAATATAAAAAATTCGGGCGGGATTTATACACCAATGAATATGAAAATCAACCCTCTAGAAAGAGCAAGTAACAGGCGTGATCATGATATTAAGGTTAATCCAATTCTTTAAGTTTTTTCTGGATTTTGGCTTTCACATCGTCCTCAGTATCCTCGATCTTACTCGCTTCATTTAAATACTTTCGAGCATTCACTTTATCCTTTAATGCTCCGTATATCTGGCCTAAGTGAAGTAGTATTTCTGGGTCTGGTTCTTCTGAATTCTTAAGTGCCTTTAATTGCCATTCCAGGGCTTTTTTAAATTCGCCCCTCCGGTAGTAAACCCAGGCAAGACTATCTTGGTATGCGGGATTATCAGGCGATTCCTTCAAGGCACGTCTTATAAACTCTTCGGCTTCCTTGAGATTTTCATTTCGATCAGCCCACATATAGCCGAGATAATTTAACGCCGTTGCATAGTTCGGCTCCATTTCGATGGATTGACGGAAAAATTTTTCAGCGTCTTTATATTTTTTTGCTCTCTCAGCCGTTGAACCTAGCTGGAAATATAGGATATGCGTTAACCGGTTGGGCTCCGCCTTTTTTGCCAATTTTTCCGCCTCTAATAATTCTGTGTGGGCTTTGAGATATTCCTTTTTTTCTAATTGAATCATGGCGGAAAAATAGGCCTGCATGAAATTAGGATTGAATCGAGTTCGGGCCATTTTCAATGCCTCTTGAGCTTTATCAATTTTATCTGCTGCGAGAAGTGACGACACGAGATCGTAATAAACTGATTCCATTCTGGAGTTCAGCTTTATTACCTCTCTGTAATGCTTTTCGGCCAATTCGTATTCTTCTTTGTCCATTGCTATGGCTGCCAGTAATTGGTGCCCTCGCCAATTGCGGGGAAACTTTTTTGTCATTGCCTCTAGGTGCAATTTGGCTTGGTCTAAATCGCCCGCCAACGCGTGTTCTCTCGCAGTTTCCAAAAGGATTTCAGCGCTGTCTGGCAACGCCTTAAGCAACGATTCCATAGCTGCGGCGGCTTGCTTGTGTGCTCCAGCCATCCGATATGCTTGCGCTATTTGACCCAACTGAGCAGGCTTCTCCGGCTTGCTTCCACGAGCGCTATCCAAAAGCTCGATAATCCTAGGTTTAAAATCTTTTCCCGCGTCTTTTTCTAGGGAGAGATATCCTGCCATCATTAAGGCGAGTTCAATTTTGAACGGGGCGGTAACTTCTTTTTGCTTGAGCGCCTTATCGATTACACCTCTTATCTGATTTATTCGCTGCTCTCCTTTTTGGATTTCATAGCGATAAACCTGCATCATTGCCTTGTAGCCAACGATTGACTTGGGTGATTTATTTATCGCCTGTTGAGCAGATTGCTTAGCCAGGTCAGGCTTCTTTTTCTCAAGGTAGCTTGCAGCTAATAAACCGTGCAATTCTGCAGGGGCTGCCGGGCTTTTTGTTGCCTCAACTAACAACTTAAACGCCTTGTCTCGTTGTCGATTAACCACTAGCCGTTGCACCACCTCCATCACTACTTTTTTATCAGATGGATTTGCTAAAGCCGCTTTATAATATTCCTCCAACGCTTCCTGCTCTTCTCCTCTTTCAAGGTGAGATTGGGCGGCTGCTAAGTGCTTTAGAGCCTGAAACTCACGTTCCTCATTGGCTTCAGCCTCTTTTTGCTGCGTATTGCTTTTTTCGGCTGACTTTTTGGGAGGAGATTGGGTGGCATCAGCCTGAACACAGCCCACGGAAAACATTATCAAGGCGACCAAGTAGCCTAAATTATGGAATATATGTCTCATCTGTCCCTTGATTGGGCCATATGGAAGGCAAATATAAAAGCGCAAACTTCTTGATTGATGGAGAACTCCCCAGCTACCAAGTACGCTTCTTATGACGGTTGGCACGCGAGGCCTTACGTCTTTTGTGTTTGTTGATTTTGGCTTTTCGCCGTTTCTTTAATGATCCCATTATTTATATTTAGTTGTTAGTCGGGTGGGTTTAATAAATTACTTTATTTAAAGGGTATTCAATTATTCCTTCAGCGCCTGAGGCNTTGAGTTCAGGGATTATCTCCCGAACAACATGCTCGTCAATCACCGTATCGATAGCGACCCATCCCTCTTGNGANAGNTGATTNACGGTCGGNTTTCGAAGAGAAGGAAGNTTTACCAGTAAATCNTCTAGGTTTTTTCGTTCTATGTTAAGNTTTAACCCTACTTTTCTTTCAGCNTCNATTGCTCCACGCAAGAGCAGTGCCATTTGCTCAATTTTATCGCGTTTAGCCTTATTCGNCCANGCTTCCTTGTTGGCAATTAATCGTGGCGTGCTACTCAAAAGCTCATCTACTATTCGCAGATTATTGGCGCGCAAACTGTTGCCTGTCTCNGTTACCTCAACAATCGCATCAACCAGTTCATGAGCCTTAACTTCAGTTGCTCCCCAAGAAAATTCTACATCGGCTTTTACCCCATTAGATTTAAGCCAGTTTTTTGTTAGCTCAACAACTTCAGTNGCAATTAGCTTCCCTTCNAAATCTTTGACCGAGGANACATTTGAACCTTNCGGCACGGCTAACACCCATCTTGCAGGNCGGCTGGTTGCCTTACTAAAGAGAAACTCACCCACCTCATGAACGTCTGAACCGTTTTCTTGAATCCAATCTAAACCCGTAATCCCGCAATCTAGATAACCCCGTTCCACATAAATGCTCATTTCCTGGGCGCGAATAGTGCGAACCTCGAGCCGCNCGTCATCTACGTAAGGCAAATAAGATCGACTGCTAACACGGATATTCCACCCNGCTTTAGAAAGCTTCTCTACCGCGGCATCTTGAAGACTACCCTTAGGCAGNCCAAAGCGAACGATTTCCTTATCTTTACTCATTCATGGATTACCCGTCATNGGAACGGGGGGAGCAGAAAAATCTGCGCGAGCGGNATNGTTTGCCATTGTTGGCGTTTAAAAGCGAACTTTTTTTCAATATTTTAACACTCAGATCTAGTTACTCTAGATGTTTTACGCCCATTCTTAACCACTTCCCCTTTGGCAATNGCCGCAATTGCTGCTGGATATATTTTGTGCTCAACTTCGTGAATTCGATCTAGCAAGGTNACAGGCGTGTCATCATCCAAAACCCTACAAGTATCNTGCATGATAATTGCACCGGAATCGACACCTTGGTCGACGAAGTGCACGGTTGCGCCAGTGACTTTTACCCCGTGATCCAAAGCNTGCTGGCAAGCNTCAAGNCCGGGNAAAGAAGGAAGCAGCGAGGGATGTATATTTATTACCCTCCCCTCAAATGAGNTTAATAGCCCTCCTTTTAAGATTCTCATAAAGCCCGCAAGCACGACCAGGTCAACGCCCGCNTCCCTCAGCAAGGANACATATTTAGCTTCTGCTGCTTCATCTAGCTTAGTTCGATACGAGCCGGGATTAATAAATTGACTATCAATATTAAGNTGGCGAGCGTGTGAGAGAATTGCTGAACTTTCAATATCGCTGATTACAATGCTAATTTCTGCNGGAAAACCGCCACTTTCTATCGCTGAGTTNATGGCGAGAAAATTCGTCCCACACCCAGACCCTAGAATTCCTAAGCGAAGTTTATTGGCTTGCCTCATGGGCGTGAAATTTAACCAAGCGAAATTATAGCCGCAAAACAAATCAATTGCCCTTAAAAGATCCGATCATTAAGTTCNGGCATGCGGATTCTGACAAAGTTTTCCTGNGCCCTNCTACTCGGCGCAATGATTCTNTCNTCGGCAGAAATACAACCTCCNGGGGANAGGCCGGTTTCAATAGGTGCCCACGCATTGGTGGGAGGGCGAACCATAATCAAGCCCGGCGTNCTTATTNAGAATGGAACCATCATTATTAGAAANGGAAGAATTANGTCAGTTTTTGAGACAGGCAAATNACCAATCCCNCCNGATTGCAGAGTGTGGCCAATGGANGGNAAAACAATCTATGCNGGGTTCATAGAGCCTTACCTATCCCTAGGAGACGATAAAGCCAATCCGGTGTCAAATCGATGGACCGTTCCTATTGANGCACGCTCAAGTATTAACTTCAAAGGAGTACCAACTACCAAGGGAGATATGGGAGATATCGGCCCCGGCTATGGGATTGAAGAAATACGCCCNCAATACAAGGTATCTGACACTTTCTCGCCAAACGAAAAAGAATTTTNTGCTTTANGGGAACTTGGCTATACCGCGGGAAACTTAATACCAACTAGNGGNANTATCAGAGGCAGTAGTACTTCCGTATTACTTGGNCAAGGAGACCCNAATGATTTGATNCTTNATCCNTCTACGCTGCAGCATATGGCCTTCAGNCCGGCAAAAAACTATCCCAAATCACTTATGGGGGTTATTGCGGCTATTAGGCANACAGTCTTCGACACAATACACTATCAAAAAATGCGANCNTGGACTANGCAAAACCAAGGTCTCAGCAGNATGAAATACAACCCAGCTTTAGCAGCAATGGAGAACGTCATTGCGCCTGACAATAAGCAGCAAGTTGCNGTGGAAACGGGNAGCGTANTAATGATTGCCCGAACNGCAAAACTTTCTGAAGAGTTAGGTTTTGAACCCATTATAGTCGCCACCGGGCAAGAATGGAGAAGGCCTGAGATACTAAAAAAACACGCGTTTGATTATATCCTGCCGGTAGCCTTCCCTGCCGCCCCCGATTTACCTGATGAAATGGATTGGAANATGGTTTCCTTAGATCAATTACGCACGTGGGATTGGGCTCCNGAAATCCCGGTATTACTATCTAAAAATAACCGGGACTTTTCGTTTACAATACACGGGTTAACGAGCCTTAAGTCATTCCGTAAAAACGTTCAAAAATCCATCGAAAGAGGTCTTACTGAAAAGACTGCATTGACGGCCTTGACTACTCACCCCGCGAAATTNCTAGGGATGAGCTCNCTGTTGGGAACTATTGAAANNGGAAAGTTAGCTAATTTAACGATTGTCGATGGCGAAAGTTGGTTNAATCCAGAAAACCAGATCTCTGGNGTATGGATTGAAGGGCGTTATTTTCCAAGTCACTCTGCGCCAACAAAAACAGAAAAGGATGCAAAACAAANAAAGGTAAAATTAGNGGCTGTAACCGCAAAAACTCCCAGCAATTATCGTGGGGTTTTAAAAAATCCTACTAATGTAATAATTAGAAATGCAACCATTTGGACTTCTGGTAAGACCGGCATTCTCTCCAATGCCAATATGCACATCAAAAACGGNCGAATAACCGCAATTGGCCCAATCTCAAGCCTGCCTGACTCACCTGATACGTTTGTTATTGATGCCAAAGGCCGACATGTCACACCAGGGTTAATAGATTGCCACAGCCACAGCATGATACTTGGCGGGGTAAACGAAGGCACTCTTCCCTCGACTGCAATGGTACGCATTNGCGACGTCGTTAACTCTGAAACNGAAAANATTTACCGACAACTTGCCGGAGGGCTAACCATGGCAAATNTGCTTCATGGATCAGCCAACCCGATCGGGGGCCAAAACGCAGTTATCAAATTGCGCTTTGGAGAGCTTCCCGATGACATGATTTTCAAAAAAGCACCAGCTGGCATCAAGTTTGCCNTAGGGGAAAACGTAAAACAATCCAATTGGGGTGATGATAGAAAAACTCGATTTCCGCAAACACGAATGGGCGTGAAAACTTTTTTTAACAACAGGTTTATCAAATCTCGGCAATACTTAGAGAANAGAAATAATCCCCAGATGGGCAACAATGAACCACAACGCAGAGACTTAGAATTGGAGGCTATTGGGGAAATTATTGAAGGAAAACGCCTAATCCATTGCCACTCTTACAGGCAGGATGAAATGTTGATATTCTTGAGAACAATGGAGAGGTTCGGTGTTCGAGTCGGCACCCTTCAGCACGTTCTTGAAGGCTACAAGATTGCCGATGAAATAGCATCTCATGGTGCAGGAGCTTCAAGTTTTTCGGACTGGTGGGCATACAAGTTTGAGGTGTATGACGCCATTCCCTATAATGGCTCACTACTTCACGAGCGCGGGGTTTCGGTCAGCTTCAATTCAGATTCCTCAGACCTTGCCAGAAGAATGAATCTTGAAGCAGCAAAAGCGGTAAAATACGGAGCNGTAAGTGAGGAGGAGGCTCTGAAATTTGTTACCATAAACCCNGCGAAGCAACTCCGAATAGACAAATGGGTGGGATCGCTTGAAATTGGAAAAGATGCGGACTTNGTCATTTGGAANGGCCACCCTCTTAACACGCAAACACTTTGTGATGAAACATGGATCGAAGGNAAGCAGTACTACGATCGATCAAAATCTGCAGCACGCGCAAAAGCNATGGCCGATGAACGCAAAATGTTACTCACAAAATTACGCTCAAANGGTAAGGGCGAGAAAACTGAGNTTTCAGCCAGAGCATTNTTTTTTAGACAAGCACTAGAAAAAGCACACCTCTTAAATAACTGCTATGAATGCAAAAAAGGGAAACCATGAGAATTCTGCTAGCCTTCGTTATAATCGCTTCCTTCGCTAAAGCTGAAACAATCCTCTATCNGGCTGCGGCTATACATCCGGCAGACAGCGGAGTAATCATTAATGGCCAAATGNTGGTTAAGGACGGNGAAATAGTCGCCATCGGAACAAAGCTAGCAACGCCTGAAGTTTTCCGGGAAATAGACTTGGGGAAATTGCAGGTATATCCCGGTCTAATTGCCGCAACAACCTCCCTNGGGCTGACTGAAATCAATGCAGTACGAGCCACCCAGGACACTTCCGAAGTTGGTGAATTTACCCCCGANGTAGAAGCCTGGATCTCAGTTAATCCGGATTCCGAGTTGATCCCTGTTGCCCGAGCTAATGGCTTNACTCACGCGCTGGTTGCACCAATGGGCGGGACAGTAACCGGCACATCAGGACTGATAAAAACCGACGGCTGGGGGGTTGAAGACATGACGNTAAAATCAAGGGTTGCTCTTCACATGATNTGGCCTTCGCTTTCAATCAACACAACCCCAAAGGAGAGCATGCGTGATCCGGATAAGTTTAAATCACCCAAGGAACAGGCTAAACAACGTGAAAAGAAACTGCTAGATATTGACCGTTTTTTTGATGATGCAGAAGCTTACGCCAAGGCCCGGAAACAAGATAAGGCTTTTAAATTGATTCCCTCATGGGAGGCNACCTTAGATGTCATTTCAAAAAAACAGCCGATTGTCATTCATGCAAATTATGAGCGGCAAATCATCAGCGCTGTGAAATGGTCGAAGAAACGNAATTANCNGATAATTATCGCAGCAGGATTAGACGCTTGGCGCGTCGGTGATCTGCTCGCAAAAAATAATATCCCTGTAGTTTTAGANAATGTTTTCCGGCTCCCTCAAAGGGACACCGACCCCCATGACATTAATTTCCGCTCTGCGGGAATTCTGCACCAGGCAGGGGTTAAAATAGCGCATAGTGTTAAAATGGGGAATTGGGGTGCGACAGAAATTAGAAATATTATTTATGCGGCATCTCGATCTATGGCATACGGNCTACCTAGGGATGTCGCCTTGAAAAGNATAACTCTTCATCCAGCCCAAATGTTAAATGTAGATAACAAGCTGGGCTCACTTACAAAGGGTAAAGAAGCATCNTTTATCGCCACCGATGGAGACTTATTTGATATAAGAACAAACGTCAAACGGATGTGGATCAATGGCAAGGAAGTCAGCCTTGAAAGTCGCCACACAAGATTATATGAGAAATATAAAAATCGCCCTAAGCCAAAAGGCTTAAGGCGATAATTTTAANAATAGGGATATTTATACCTATTTAGATTCGGTGAGACGCTTAACTTTTAGCTGCCTGATAATTTTCAGCAACTACATCCCAGTTAACAACACTCCAAAAAGCNTTCANGTAGTCAGGTCGACGGTTTTGATATTTGAGATAATAGGCATGTTCCCATACATCACACCCTAAAATAGGCGTCCGACCTTCCATCAGNGGCGTNTCCTGATTTGGCGTGCTNCAAACACANAGACTTCCNTCATTTTTAACACAAAGCCAAGCCCANCCNCTACCAAAACGTGTTGCNCCAGCTGCCTCAAATGCTTCCTTAAAGGANTCCATNCCTCCAAGNTCNNTTTCAATAGCNTCTGCNANNGCNCCNGAAGGCTCACCGCCTCCACCCGGGCTCATAANCNTCCAAAAAAGTGAGTGGTTGGCATGACCTCCGCCGTTGTTTCGTACTGCTCCCCGNATATTTTCAGGAATGGAATCCAGATCGCTGACAAGATCTTCTATNGCTTTCCCTGCGAGCTCATCATTTCCCTCAATCGCAGCGTTAAGCTTGGCAATATAAGTTGCATGATGTTTGCCGTGATGGATTTCCATAGTTTGCGCATCAATGTGCGGCTCGAGCGCGTCGTGCGCATATTCAAGATCAGGTAGTTCGTAAGCCATATAAATAGTGTTTAGTGTTAGCTTTTGACTTTAGCATTCAAATAAGCAATGGGCAAGCCCCGCTAATCTATGACATTAAGTCTATAAAGTTCTTTAGCACTTTCATCCCAGTCTTCTGACTCTTTTCAGGGTGAAACTGTGTGGCATAAATATTTTCGTGCCATATAGAAGAAGCAAAAGGCACACCATAATCTGTGGTTGTAGCAACAATAGCTTCATCCGATGGCTGGGGGTAATAACTATGAACAAAATAGAAATAATCCCCAGACTTGATGCCTTTAAAAATGGGGCATTCATCCTGCAAGACCTCAACAGCATTCCATCCTATTTGAGGTACTTTATGTTCTTCAGAATCAGGAAACCGCCTTACGCGCCCTTCAAAGATGCCGAAGCCTTTTTCTTGTGATTCAAACTCATCGCTCCCCTCAAAAAGAGCCTGGTAGCCGACACAAATCCCCAAAAAAGGCCCACCAGTAGATATAAAACTTCTGATTGCCTCCAAAAGCTCTTGCTTTTGCATAGCATTAATACAGTCATCGAAAGACCCAACACCCGGTAAAACCACCGCACCGGATGAAGATATTAAGCTTGGATCTGACACCAGTTTTACATTTGCCCCGGCAGCGGTGAGTGATTTATGCACACTGCGAACATTTCCTGCTCCGTAATCGATCAAGGAGACCACAGCGCGTTTTTTAGTTTAGTTTTCCCCAGAGTCCAACTTCTTTTCTGCCTTGAGCCTCAATTGGCCACAAGCAGCATCTATATCATGCCCCTTCTCTCGTCTGAGGGTTGCTCTTACACCTTTATCAATAAGAGCCCTGACGAAACGTTCTTGAATCGTTATACTCGGCCGCTTGTACCCCAAGCCCTCCACACTGTTATACGGGATTATGTTTACTTTGGCACGAAGACGCTCCGACAGAATTGCCAGATGTGGGACTTGGTCGATTCCATCGTTGATGCCTTCAATTAGGATATACTCCAATGTTATAGACCCATTCTTTCTGGACTGATAAATTTCAACTGCATCTGAAAGCTTACTTAATGAATACTTACGGTTTATGGGCATAATTTTGTTGCGCACCTCATCGGTTGCGCCATGCAAGCTGATGGCCAGACGATATTGCTTAGGCTGATCAGATAATTTGATAATTTGCGGAACAAGCCCACTGGTAGAGATGGTTATTTTACGGGCGCCGATATTTGCAGACCAATTTGAATTCAAAACATTTAACGCATCCAGAAGATTATCGTAATTAGCCAGTGGCTCGCCCATTCCCATAATCACTAAATTTGTAATTAGTCTCCTATCGCTAGAAATTCTTTTTTTAAAAAGGGCTTCAACGCCAAGAACCTGATCAATCACTTCGCCCGGATTTAGATTTCTTTTGAACCCCTCTAATCCGCTAGCACAGAATTTACATCCGTAAGCGCAACCTACTTGAGTCGAAATACAGAGTGTGTGTCGATCGCTAGTCTCCCCGTAAAGTGATGGACTTGCAGGGATTAAAACACTTTCAACATATTGACCATCTGAGAGTTTCCATAGAAATTTTATAGTAGTGTCAATGCCCCCCTGCTTATGCACCAGCTTAACCGATGAAAAAGAAAAATGGCTCGAAAGCTTCTTTTTAAGGCTATCTGGAATATTTCTCATCTGAGACCAACCAGATATGGAACCCTTGTGAACCCAACGCAAAATCTGATCGGCGCGGTAGGCAGGCTCGCCTGATTGGGCCAACCAACCAGTTAGTTCGTCCGGCTTCTGAGATGATATGGCGGGCAACACACTAAGATTTGTAATATTTTTGCGAATAATCCTGCACCATTCGCCACGTATTATACTGTGGGGCGATCGTAGCCATTGCGTGACGGATTTTCTTTATCCAAGCGCGAGGGATTCCGCCAGCATCTCGGTTATAAAATGTTGGAATTACCTCCTCAGAAAGCACACGAAACAGGTTCTCACTATCAATACGATCCTGTTCTTCCGTATCATTAGGATGACCATCATCACCGATGGAAAAACCATTACCTCCATCGAATACCTCGCGCCACCATCCATCCATAATACTGCAATTCAAACCTCCGTGGGCGGCTGTCTTCATGCCGCTAGTCCCACTAGCTTCCATGGGTCTTCGGGGATTATTTAACCAGACATCACAACCCCCAACTAACATCCGTCCAATTTCTATGTCGTAGTTCTCAATAAAAACCAGGTGTCCGGATAGTCCGCTTNGCTTTGATAAGTGCGCAATTTTTTGTATGAAACGCTTGCCTTCGTCATCTGCGGGGTGCGCTTTGCCNGCGAAAATAAATTGGACTGGTCTTTCAGAGTCTTTTGCCAATTTTACAACCTTGTCTAGCTTATCAAAAATGAGTGGAGCCCTCTTGTAGGTGGCAAATCGGCGTGCAAACCCAATAGTAAGGGTATCAGCATCAAGCAACTGATCGTAAGAAATAAAATCGCCTTCCCTGGATTTAGGTGCACCAATAAGTCTATCTCTCGTAAAATCAATTAACCCACGCCTAAGCCGATATCTTAATGCCCAAAGTTCCTCATCCGACACAAAGCTAGAATCCTCCGCTTTAGCCCAGAATTCAGGTGTATTTATTTGTTCGTAAAACAAACCGGTATCTCCAATTTTAGACTGCCATAAATTCCGGGCTGGAGCACTCATCCAGCCAAGGAGATGAATCCCATTAGTGATATGCCCAATGGGTACTTCCTCTTTTGGTAGTTTAAACTTGTCCTTCCACATTTCTCGACTGACCGACCCATGAAGCTCGCTAACTCCATTCGCATGCTTTGAAGTATTTAATGCTAAAACAGTCATGCAAAATGTTTCCTCGGTATCGTCCGGATTTAATCTACCTAAGCCCATGAGTTCTTCATGAGAAAGATTGAGGTGTTTCTCGTAAGAACTCAGCGCATAGCGCATTAGCTCGGAGCCAAAACGATCATGGCCGGCTGGGACCGGAGTATGGGTTGTGAAAATGCATTCGCTTCGTGTTTCTCTCATTGCGGCTTCGAAGGATTGGCCGTTGTTTAATTTTTCTTTTACCAGCTCAAGCGACAAGAAAGCAGCATGCCCTTCATTCATATGGAACACCGAGGGCTGGATTTCTAAAGCCCTCATTAACTTAACGCCCCCTACCCCTAGGAGTATTTCCTGCTGAATTCGGGTGGTGCTATCGCCTCCATACACTCTTAAAGTTAAATCCCTGTAATGCGGGCTATTTTCCGGTAGATTTGTGTCCAGCAAATATAGCGGGCAACGCCCAACATTAATCTTCCAGGCCCTAAAAAAAACGGTATCGGATGCGATATCAACGTTACAGACAAGCGGCTCCCCTTGTGCATTAAGAACAGGATCCATTGGCAGATTTTTTGGGTTAAGCTGATTGTAATATTCCGTCTGCCAGTTTTCCTGATTTATCGATTGCTGAAAATAACCCTCCCTATAAAAGAGTGTGATTCCGTTAAACTCCAACCCCAAATCACTTGCACTTTTTATGTGATCTCCGGCCAGAACCCCCAACCCTCCAGCGGCTATGGGTAAAGTTTCATGTAAGCCAAATTCCGCTGAAAAATATCCTATAGATTTATCCTGTAAATCGGGGGCATGCTGCGTAACCCACGTATTATCTGGATTCATATAGTCATCAAAATCCTGAAGAACTCGATCAACTTTATTCAGATAATTTGGGTCAAGGAGCCGATTGCGCAGCTCTGTTTCAGATATTTCTCTCAACACCGCTACCGGGTTATGATATGCATTTTGCCAGGTTCTCGAAGAAAGCTCGCTGAAAACCCCCCGAGCATCTTGATTCCAAGTCCACCAGATGTTACGCGCCAATGTGTTCAGGGAAGTTATCGTTTCAGATATCCGCATGCACCAATTTGAGGTTTCAGGGAATTAAAAACCAGATGAATTTTATGGCATTTGACTGAAATCTCATGCACCATTTGAACACTGCAATTATGAATAGGATATCCCTTGCTACTATTGGCTTGTGTGGTGCCTTTTTACTTTCAGCGCAGGAAAAAGACCCATTTAAGCCTGAGCCNCCAAAAAAGCCGAACATTAAAGAGATCACGCCGGGCATTCTTCAAGTGGGGACGGTACTGCTTGATAAGAATAAAAGGGAAGTATCATTTCCGGTGATGGTAAACATGAATGAAGGACCTATTGAATACCTTGTGGTTACGGGAAAAGGAAAAACCCATGAGAGCCTCCTGGTAACCAGCGCAGAGCCATTCCATCTGCAGGTTGCTATGCTACTTCTTAATTGCAAGGGAAGCGATGGTAAACTCATCCCTGAAGATGAAGGCAAGGCCATCCCTGGCGAGCCGGTGGAAATAGAACTTCTTTGGAAAGAGGAGAAGACAGATAAAAAGCTCAGATTAGAAAAATTTGTCGCACGCACGGACGGGAAACCCCTTAAGAGAGGGCCTTTTATATTCAACGGCTCGAGGATGTTTGAAGGGGCATTCCTTGCCCAAGCTGATGGATCTATAGTATCACTCATCACTGACAACGCAGCGCAGTTTAACAACCCGCGTGTTGGTCGCGCAAATGATGATATTTGGCGCCCCCAACCAAAGCATTTACCGCCCCTAGATTCCAACGGGACACTTTTAATTAAGGTGACAAAAGATAATTAAGAAACTACNAATCAACCAANAACCCTCCTTAATGAAGAAAATAACTCAGATAACACTCTGCTTAAACATTGCTTTTCTGGCGTGTTCCCCTCCTGAAACAAATTCTCAGCGCGCAGTCACAAACCCTGACTCTACGCCCCATACAACACGGAAAAATACGGACGAAAATGAGCCAAGCCCGCATGAAATACCTGCAGTGAAACTAATGGAAATGGAAAAACGTGATAATAGCGGAAATGTAGTTGGCTTATTAGAAGCTGGACTGTGGTATAAGCGCGGTGAAGAAAATCCATACACTGGTTTCGTTGTTGGAATGAATAAGCCTAAGAACGGCAAGCCCCCCACTTTCCCCTACAACTATAAGCGAGAATATAAAAACGGCATTCAAGTGGGCGTAGAAACTGGATGGTATGCCAGTGGAAAAAAAAGGATAGAGCTTGTGTATGAAAACGGCGAAGTCCTATCGATGAAGCAATGGGATGCTGACGGAAAAGAAATCAAACAATAATCTAAAATACATCAATGAAAACATTAACCGTAAACTTAATCGTAACACTTGGGCTCTGCTTCCCCGCGTTATGCCAAACGGATATTTCCTTTCAAAATGAACTGCAGCGATCAATTGACCGCGGAATAGACTTTCTCAAGAAAAGCCAATCCCCTGATGGTTACTGGACAAATGCCGATCATCCGGCAGTAACAGCAATAGCCCTAGTAGCGTATCAAGGCAACCCGCAGAAGCCCAAAACAACTCCTAATTGGGTGGAAAAAGGCTATCAATACATTCTTAAGCATGTGCAGCCTAATGGTAGCATATATGTTCCCAATAAGGGCTTAGCCAATTACAATACTGCATTAAGCATGATGGCAATGCTTGCCTCCGGGGACGCAAAATTCAATTCAACGATTCTTAATGCTCGTCGATTCCTAATCGGCCAGCAATGGGATTTGGGGGTCAAAGGTAAAACAGACCATCCGTTAGATGGTGGAGTAGGCTATGGCAACAGTTACCCTCATGGTGATTTAAATAACACCCTTACAGCTCTAGAAGCCATATATTATAGTCGTAATATTGCTAAGGATTCACCCCAGTCAAAAACAGACCTTAACTGGAAAGCAGCAATTTCTTTTATCCAGAATTGCCAAAACCTTAAATCACACAACAAACAACCTTGGGCAAGTGACGATCCTGAAAACAAAGGTGGATTCATTTATTTTCCGGGTAAAAGCATGGCTGGTGAAGCAAAAGGTAGCGAGTCAGGCAGAACGGCCCTTCGTAGTTACGGAAGCATTAGTTATGCGGGTATGCTTAGTTATGCATATGCTGATCTTAAGCAAGATGACCCTCGTATTACTGCTGTTAAAAAATGGCTGGAGGATAACTATACATTAGAGGAAAACCCCGGCATGGGGGCGCAAGGTCAATTCTATTATTACTACCTCATGACCAAAGCGCTAACAGTCTACGGCGCAGAAAATCTTGAGCTAACCAACGGGAAGAAAGTGGATTGGCGCAAACAGGTAGGCTTAAAGTTGATGGGGCTGCAAGAACAGGATGGCTCCTGGATTAATAAAAAGGCTTCACGGTGGTGGGAGAATGAAAAGCCACTAGTAAGTGCATACAGTGTTATTGCCTTAAGTTACCTACACAGAGGCCAATAAGTTAATCTTATATAATTAATGGGTCAGAGCCGACATGTGCTTTGACCCATTTTCTTATTCCTCCTGGACTGATTCTTCCTGCTCAGCAGAAACAACTGGAGCAATATCCTGCAATCGATCCTTTTCGTCCACATTTACGAGGCGAACACCTTGTGTATTTCTTCCCGCTTGCCGAATCCCATCTACCGATGTACGCACCATTTGACCTCCCACCGTAATAAGCATAATCTCGTCGCCTTGATGAACCGTTAAACCGCCGATAACTTTCCCGGTTTTTTTGGTAATCTTCATCGTTTTAATGCCTTTTCCCCCTCTGGATTGAACACGATAATCATCAAAAACAGTGCGCTTACCTACCCCGTTTTCTCCCGCGACAAGCAGTGTAGCATCTGAACTTACGATTGATAAAGCGACCACATGGTCATCCTTCCCCAGGCGTATCCCCCTCACTCCAGCTGCAGAACGCCCCATCGTTCGAACACCGTCCTCGTGAAAGCGAATACTTTGGCCGTCAGCCGTAACTAGAATCACATCGTCATGTCCGGTAGTAAAGCGAGCCTCAATTAAAGTGTCCCCCGGCACTATCTTTATAGCAATAATTCCGCCACGCCTAACATTTGCAAAATCACTCAATGCTGTCTTTTTAACTGTTCCTGAACGAGTGGTGAAGAAAATGCATCTATCTTGCTGCCACGTTAAATCTTCCTTGTTCTCACCATAGACAGCCTTTACCCGAATAACGTCCGCNATTTTTTCGCCGTGCTTCAGTTCCAATACATTAGCAATACTNCGNCCCTTCGAAGCTCTNCCTAAATCCGGNATTTCGTGCACACGCTCGACATAAACCCGACCGGTATTAGTGAAGAACATCAGGTAATCATGCGTATTTGCCGGGAAAAGATGTTCAATAAAATCACTGGCCTCCTTATCAGTTGTCGCCTTTCTGGTTTTCATTCCGATAACACCTTTACCNCCCCGACGTTGCGCNTTGAAGGCACTNGTATTAGTCCTTTTAATAAGGCCATTATGGGTAAGAGTGATCATCACAGACTCATTAGCGATTAGATCTTCAATAGACATCTCGCCTTCATCTGGGGCCAAATCAGTTCGCCTAGGTGTGGCGTGTTTTTCTTTTATCTCTGCCAATTCATCTTTNATTATCGCCAACACACGAGCTTCTTTCGCCAATATATCAAGGAGATCTTTAATTTTTTTGACCAACTCCTTGTACTCACCCCTTATTTTATCAATTTCAAGGCCAGTCAGTTGATATAACCTAAGTTCCAGTATTGCGTTAGCCTGCTCTTCGCTAAACTCATAACGACCGTTGATTAGCCTGGCCTTATCCCGGATTAGGATCCCCAGTTTCTCCACGGCCGCCTTGGTGAAATCAAAAGCCATTAGTTTAACTTTTGCTTCTTCACGATTAGCAGAGTCTCTGATTATTTTGATAAACTTATCGAGATTGGAGAGCGCGATAATNTAACCCTCCAGAGTTTCTGCCCGACGCTCCGCCTTTTCGAGTTCATACCGCGTCCTTCGAACGACAACTTCTCGGCGATGCTCAATATAACAATTGATGGCCTCCTTGAGCGTCAGCGTTTTGGGCTTACCGTGATCGATGGCAAGCATATTGACACTGAAAGAAGTAGCCAGCTGTGTGTGCTTATAGAGATTGTTGATGACCACTTTTGGGACNGCNTCACGCTTCAGCTCAATAACAACGCGCGTGTTTTCATCTGATTCGTCCCGGACTGCGGTGATTTCAGAGAGAATTTTTTCGTTAGCCAATTCGGCAATGCGCTCAACAAGTGTTGCTCTATTTACATTATAGGGAATTTCTGTAACTACGATNTGTGATTTNCCCCCTCGCATCTCCTCAACTCCAAGTCGACCACGCACCTTAACCGACCCTTTTCCNGTGGAAAAATAATCTTCTATCGGCTTGAGGCCNGCAACAGTGCANCCCGTCGGGAAATCGGGACCTTTTATGTGCTTCATTAAGCCCTTTAAATCAATATCCGGCTTATCTATTTGAGCGCATATGCCATCNATAACCTCCCCGAGATTATGTGGCGCCATATTAGTAGCCATACCTACCGCTATGCCAGTCCCCCCATTAACAAGTAAATTTGGNAAAGAAGCCGGGAAAACTGTCGGCTCCATAAGTCGCTCATCGTAGTTAGCAACCCAATTAACAGTATCTTTGTCCATATCGGACATGAGCGAGCCTCCGAGATGGGTTAGTCGCGCCTCAGTATAACGCATCGCTGCAGGAGGATCCCCTTCAATACTACCGAAATTACCCTGACCATCCACCAAAGTGTCACGCATCGACCAAGGCTGTGCCATATTCACCAAAGTTGGGTATATGACCGCTTCTCCGTGNGGGTGGTAGTTACCGCTTGTGTCCCCAGCTATTTTGGCACATTTGAAGTGCTTCTTAGGAGGGTACAAAGACAGTTCATGCATCGCGTAGAGAATGCGACGCTGTGATGGTTTTAAGCCATCTCTAGCATCCGGAAGCGCACGAGAAATGATGACCGACATGGAATAGTCCAGAAAAGAATTCTTAATCTCATCGGCGACATTGATCGGTGCAATTTTTTCATTTGCAGCAAAAAGAGGAGTATTAGATACGGGCAATTCCTCGGAGCCCTTTTTCTTTGGCATTGGTGATGTTAGATATCCAGATTACGGACGTTTAGGGCGTTATCTTCTATAAACTCTCTGCGCGGCAAGACTTCATCCCCCATGAGCTTTGTAAACATCTCTTCGGCTTCTACCGCATCGGTTAATTCTACACGTAAAAGCTTACGCGTTTCAGGGTTCATTGTTGTTTCAAATAGTTCTTTCGGNTTCATTTCACCCAAACCNTTAAAACGTTTAATCTGAAGACCACGACGGCCTATTTCCATGACGGTACTAAGTATTTCTGAAAGCGAAAATAGTGGATGAACCCTTTCCCCATCTCCCTCTACTAGCTCAAAAAGCGGTTTATCTTGGGCCTCATAATGATCCACCGGAAGACCTTTTCGGCTTAGTTTGCCNAGTAATTCTTGAACTGGCTTGCTTTCGTGTAGTTCNACATGAATCGCNCGGCGGGTGCTGGTATTATTTTTTGCGGTTTTGGCGGTAGAATCGTCGTTGGATTCACCAAAAATATTTAAATCAGCATTCTTTTTTGAGAATTTAGCAAGCTCTGTATCGCTGTGGAAATAATGAACCGATTCATCATTTCCGTCGCGTATCTTTACCAAATTGGTGGGCAGCTCACCCGTTTTTTTACGGTTCTCAATGTATTCAGCAAAATCACCCCCATGACGCTGTATTGAACCAGCAAACTTATCAAGAGATATAAGTAACTCCAGAATATCTCCCAACTGTTTAGTGTTTAAAGTTTTGCGAGCACTAAGCTTTAGGTTGATATCCTCCGCCCCTAAATCAATAAGAATCCTGTTTAATTCATTATCATCAGCAACGTATTCAACACGCTTTTTACGCGAGATCTGATAAAGTGGAGGTTGGGCAATATATACGTAGCCATGCTTAACTAAATCACGCATTTGGCGGTAAAAAAAAGTAAGCAACAGCGTTCGGATATGGCTCCCGTCAACATCTGCATCAGTCATAATTATAACTTTATGATACCTCAATTTATCCAAATCAAAAGCCCCCTCCCCTTCACCATCACCAATACCGGTCCCAACGGCTGTAATCATTGTCCTGATCTCTTTGTTTTCTAAAACTTTATTCAACCTAGCTTTCTCAACATTGATTAATTTACCCCTAATAGGAAGTATGGCCTGAAACTTGCGGTCACGACCCTGCTTTGCAGAGCCACCAGCCGAATCACCCTCAACAATATACAGTTCGGTATTAGCAGGGTCTCGATCTGAGCAATCAGCAAGCTTGCCCGGAAGACCACCCCCTGTCATGGCGCTCTTGCGAACGGTTTCGCGGGCTTTTCTGGCTGCTTCACGCGCACGTGCCGCAGTAAGGCCTTTGTTGACCACTTTTTTTGCGGTTGATGGATTAGTGTCGAAGAAATGCATTAATCCATCATAAGTTGCCTTACTGGTTACTCCCTCGATCTCATTGTTTACGAGTTTCGCCTTAGTTTGTGAGTTAAATCTTGGGTCGGGAAGCTTTACNCTAATTACCGCGACTAAACCTTCCCGAACATCATCGCCAGATATGTTCGGGTCTTTATCTTTTAGAAGATTGTTATTCTTTGCGTACTGATTTATTGCCCTAGTAAGAGCAGTTCTGAATCCTGTTANATGTGCCCCACCATCTTCGTTTGGTATTGAATTTGCGTAACAAAGTATTTGATCGTTATAAGTATCGTTATACTGGATGACGATATCCACAAAGACTTCCTCGGTCTTGTTAGCAATGACAATCGGCTTGGCATGTACAACATTTTTATTTGTGCCCAGTTGCCTGACAAACTGCTCAATNCCATCTCGATAAAAATAAGTTTCTGATTTTTTATCTTCCCGATCATCAACCAGAGTGATTTCGACCCCTGGATTCAAAAAAGCTAGTTCACGCATGCGCGTGGCCAACATATTAAANTGGAATTCCTGAGTTATGGTGAAAATTGCAGGATCAGGTTTAAATACCACGTAAGTTCCCGTATTCTTGGTCTTTCCTATAACCTCCAGCTTGCGGGTCGTCTTACCCTGCGAAAACTCCATGGTGTGAACCTTACCGTCCCGGCTCACCTCCACCTTGAACCATTCTGACAAAGCGTTTACACATTTTGCCCCAACTCCGTGCAAACCACCTGAATATTTATATGCCCCCTGACCAAATTTACCGCCTGCATGCAAATTTGTAAGCACAAGCTCAACAGCCGGTATTTTGAATTTCGGGTGTTTGTCCACCGGAATNCCACGGCCATCATCTCGAATACTTACTGAACCATCTACGTGTATGATCACAGTAATGTGCTTACAATAGCCTGCTAAATGCTCATCGATTGAATTATCGAGCACCTCGAAGACACAATGATGAAGCCCTCGCTCATCAGGATCGCCAATGTACATCCCAGGNCGTTTACGAACAGCCTCAAGACCCTCTAACTTATCAATTTTAGAGGCATCATATTTCGCTGCCCCTGCCCCCTCACTAGCTTCCTTTTTTTTTGCCATTATTTTAAATAAACTGCCCCGAAAAGGCTATTTCTCGAAAAGCGAAAATAGTCAAAATGAATATTTACTACAAATTTATTCGATGCAGAAAGAAAAAAACAACACAACATATGGGGTCCAANGGCCGGGATTAGGCCCCATATAGTGTGTGTTAATAAGTTTTGTTGATGCGATTAATCGACTAAAAAACCTAGGTTGATCACCTATGGAGAGTTATCGCTCTGGATTTTCGATTGATTCTGGAAGACTCCCTGCTTCCTCAGGATTGATCAGGTCACCGCCAATTTGCGTACCCTCAAAACTAAAAACACCCAATTCTGATCCTTCAGATACCTCCTCCTCTATTAAACCTATACCACTTCCCTCTGACAAACCGCTTTTGGGCTGAAAACNNATCGATTCAGCAGGNNTAAAAGNATCTGNATCTACTCCTTGTCCAATTTCGGGGTCATTAAAATGCATGATTAATGCAGAAATAGCGGCTAAACTGCCTACTGGTATCAACCATTGAAGCGCTGTAGGCGTTGTTTTTGATTCAAGCCTCTCGTCCCCTTTATCAGTTACATGATCNAGAGATTCAATCTTCAGCTGTATCTGATCCCAGTAAAATTCGGGAGAATCCTGAATTTTTACAGCTTTTTCGCCATTTTTAAGGACTTGTCGAACGCCTCTTAAATCATTGGCTAGCTCCTTGGCAGTTAGACTGTTTTCGATTAAATCCGCTATCTGAGCAGATTCCTGTGGTGCTAACTCACCGTCTACCCACGCCTGTATTTTCAGTCGGTCTTCCTTACTGATCATGCCTTTATCTTGCTTTGACTAAATTTTAACGTTCCTTCTTCAAAGAAATTAACAATTTCCCAAGTTTTCTTCTAGCGTAAAAAAGCCTACTCATGACGGTGCCTATGGAGCAATGCATTGATTTGGCGATTTCCTTATATTCCATTTGTTCAAACTCATGCAAAACAAGGACCGTCCGATGTTCATGGCTAAGCTTAGCCAGAGCTAAATCAATTCTTTCTCTCAACTCAGACCTCTCAATTTTCTCAGTAGGATTGAAATCCTCAGCTTCTTCAATTAAGCGTTCAACCCCACCCAACTCCTCCTCCATTTTGTCCAATGAATCAAGTTTTTGGCGTTTTCGTTTCCGAATAAGGTCTAGACATAAATTGATGCAGATACGAGTAATCCANGTTGTGAAGCTGGAGTTATGTTTAAATTGCGCAAGTCGCTGCCACGCTTTCACCCAGGCTTCCTGCGACATGTCTAAAGCCTGATCTTCATTTCGCAGCATACTGAAAGCNCTAGCATAAATTTTGTCGCGGTGCCTATGCACTAGCTCCTCGTAAGCATCCATGCTGCCTTTCTGCGCTGATCGAACTAATTCATCATCCGNTGAGTTTAGNATATCCATANGATAGCAGNTTTACCCCCNAAGACGGCCCTTAGTGCTAGGAACAGATNGNCCAATACGGGGATCCTTTTGGCAGGCAATATCTACAGCCTTTGCAAAGGCNTTAAACAANCCCTCTACAACGTGGTGTGGTTCTTGTCCNTAAAGTANNTCTANATGCAAATTACAGCGCGCCTCATTACAGAATCCTTGAAAAAACTCCCGTGCTAAACCNAAACGAAATCGGCAAGCATCGTCTTGTTCTATTTCTCTCTTCAACACCTTAAATGCCAGCTCATCCATTCCCTTCCAGATCAAAAAGGGCCGGCCACTAAAATCCACGACCACCCTTGTGAGCGTTTCATCCATGGGTAAATGNGCTTCTCCCCACAAAGGATTTCTCGGATCAAAACCTGTACCATAGCGCTTAATGCCGCGTTTTTCTCCCAAAGCCTGCCAATAAGCCTGCCCCAGAGCAATCCCCACNTCCTCTACTGAGTGATGAAAATCCACATCTAAATCTCCGTTGCATTTAATGNGCAGGTCNCAGACTGAATGCTTNGCAAAAAGACTGAGCATGTGATTAAAAAAAGGAATACCNGTTTCAATCGATGATTCACCTTTTCCGTCGATNTCCAATTTTAGGGATATTTGTGTTTCTCCTGTGGCTCGATCAATTTGTGCGGTGCGACTACTCATGATCCTAAATATNCCTTTACATTAATTACTGGGNAAAAGCGATTTTTATTGGTTCTCACTGGCCAATAATCGCTCCGCTTCAATTGCTGCTGCGCAGCCCATACCTGCCGCGGTAATAGCTTGACGATAAACNTTATCGGAACAGTCACCCGCAACAAACACGCCCTCGACGCTCGTTTGTGAATTTTTTTTGCGGATAANATAACCTTCTTCATCCATATCTAGTTGACCTTGAAAAATCTGGGTNTTGGGGACATGACCTATAGCGATAAAGACACCGGCGCAGTCGATTACACTTTCATCATTTGTTTTATTATTTTTGAGTCGAACACCCGTAACTTTATCTTCAGATTCACCCAGAATCTCAGTGATTTCCGAATCCCAAACTGGTTCAATTTTCTCGTGATTGAGAGCCCGGGCAGCCATAACCTTCGAGGCTCTGAGCTCGTTACGACGATGNACGAGATACACCTTGCGTGCAAAACGAGTTAAATAGGTGGCCTCTTCGCACGCGGAATCCCCACCCCCGACAACAACCAAGGGTTGATCACGGAACATAGGCAGAGCNCCNTCACAAGTCGCNCAATAGGTNACGCCCTTTTTATCAAGTTTTTTTTCACTTTCCAACCCGAGATGGCGATGGCCAGCTCCACTGGCTATAATCAATGTCTGNGTNAACATCTCCTCCCCATCGACTACCATTTTAAAAGGACGTTGACTGAAGTCCACAGCTTCCACCTCACTACCAAATCGCACCTCGGCNCCGAATCGTTCGGCCTGCTGTTGGAGTTTGATCATTAATTCGGTTCCATCGATACCTTCTGGCCAACCTGGAAAATTTTCCACAACACTTGTAGTGGTAAGCAATCCGCCAGGCATTGCTCCNGTTAGAACAACAGGCTTTAGCTGAGCGCGCGCAGTATANANGGCAGCGGTAAGCCCCGCACATCCNGAACCTATNACGGTGACTTTTTCGATCTCATTTNACATGGAAACCAGAGGCTACGCAGGCGCATTACCAATGGCAAGAGGAAGCTTTATAAGTTAAGGGAGGGGTTTATTTCGCGAGAAATATTTCCTCATCTCCTTTAGGCGCCGTTTCTACTTTTGAATCAGACTGGTTAATTCTATTTGCATTACTTGCGCCAGCTTGGTCGGCACTAAATTTCACGCTCACCATACGGCTTACCCCGCGTTCTTGCATAGTCACACCATAAATGACGTCAGCTGCGCTAATGGTACGCTTGCTGTGCGTAATGACAATGAACTGAGAATGCGCAAGAAATTCCTTTAGTTTTTGGACATACCGATCGATATTAGCATCATCAAGCGGAGCATCTAATTCATCCAACACGCAAAACGGGCTGGGCTTGACCTGATAAAGTGAAAAGAGCAAAGCCACAGCTGTCATGGTTTGCTCACCGCCTGATAGTAGACCAATGCGGTGAAGCTTCTTCCCAGGGGGCGAGGCAACAATTTCCACCCCGGCCTCAAGCACATCTTCTTCCTCCGTAAGAACCAAATCCGCCCGACCACCCCCAAATAAATCCGGAAACATTTTCTGAAAATTTCCGCGGACCTTCTCAAAGGTTTCGGTGAACATCTCCCGGGATTGTTTGTCGATACGGGCAATCACCCCCTCCAGTTCAGTCTTTGCATTCACCAAATCCTCGTGCTGTGTGGTGAGAAAATCAAAACGTTCCTCAA
>PBEJ01000041.1 GCA_002719595.1 Verrucomicrobiales bacterium | reverse complement strand
AGCAGATGATTGATCCCCATTTCGAAATCCCTGTCGTCTGAAAAGCATCACGGCAGTCTTTTTCAAGTTTTTGTCTCTAACAGTTTTCCAAGACATAGAAGTAGAGATTTCCTCCTTGACCAAGAAACCTACTCACTTTCGTTCAACAGGTCGCTTTAATATGCTTTTATCCAATCGACCTTAAGCTCAAAGGGNCCATCCTTTTTNTCATAGATCATGAAGCCNATACTTCTNATGTTGGCTGCNTCGAGCTCGAATCTTNTACCGTATAAAGCCATGCCTCTCCAAGAGGGCGAAAGCGAAGCGAAATCAATCTTAACAGTCTGCCAATCCTTAGGGTTTNCCTTGGTTTTGAAATCGACACGGTGAGCCACAGAACTGTTGCCCATCCGGGCATCGAATTTGTAGGTTCTGCCATCACCCTTGAATTTGATNATGACGCCCTGCTTGTTTTGAAAATCCAGATTTTGAGGCTTTGTGCGAATAGAAGAAAATCCACCGCCATTGGTGTTGGTAGCGCCCGAAAAAATTAACCGATCTTTTTTGATGACAAATCCACCCTTGGATCTGCCCCCCATGACGTTGTCATTGACTGTAACCCATTTNCTGGATGCATCATTTTCCTTAAAATTGTGAACTACTGTGTATTCAGCAACTTGCTGGGAATCTTCCTTTTTTATTGAAGAATCTTTCTCTTTGGCATGCATAAGCAGCGCTGTCGTTAAAATGGTTAGCAAAACAACAAATTTCATTAGAATAATTTTANCTTATTCTAGTTCAATTGGCAAATGACCATCAGTATACTCATGCAAAGAGTCGAGAGTTGCCCCGCTACCGCAGGTTAAGTATTTTTCAGCAGACAATACTATCTCTTCCTAAGGAGAGTAATGATGTCGGGGGGTGGGGTGAGCGTTCTGCGGCAACTCCTGTGATGGCAGAAAAAATAACTGCTGAAATACTGAAAACCAATAGGGAATGANGAGATTAATTGTTACTTTTTTTGTGGTCTTTTTAGCCTCNGGGTTTTTCATGCGAGGTGCAGAAGGGGAAAATGAATGGACACGTTTCCGCGGCCCCAATGGCTCAGGCATTAGCGGAGCCCAAACAATTCCAATTAAATGGACTGCCAAAGAATACAACTGGACGATGAAACTACCCGGAGATGGCAGCAGTTCACCGGTAGTTTGGCAGGACAAATTATTTGTTACCTGTAATGACCCAAATAAATCCATTCGTTCGATCGTATGTCTGAATACAGCCGATGGGAAGATCGTTTGGCGGCGCGATTATCCGGTGAAACGCCATCGCCTACACCGGGATAATGATTTCACTTCAGCCACTCCGTGCGTGGACGGGCACGGCGTCATCCTTGTTTGGTCCAGCCCCGAAGAACTCCTGGTGACCGCCTTAAGTTTGGATGGCAAGAAAATGTGGANAAAAGAACTCGGGCCCTACAAGGGGCTGCACGGTTCTTCGAATTCCCCGATCCTGGCTGAAGGACTGGTGGTTCTCGCCAACGACCAGATGGACCCAAAACGCTTCGCCTGGTACCTCCCCCAGGGTACAAACATGGATCCGGGAAAAAGCTTCCTAATCNCGCTCGACCGGAAGACGGGTAAGACACGATGGAAAGTGGACCGAAAATCNGAACTGGCGGGCTATGCAACCCCCTGCATCCGCCGTTGGGGCGGCCGGACAGAGGCAATCTTCACCAGCACCGCACACGGCATCACAGCGGTTGATCTCAAGACTGGCCGAGTCAGTTGGGAAATCGACAAGATTTGGGATGATCGCACTGTCAGCTCACCACAGTTATTCGGCGACTTGGTTTTTGGNAGTTTTGGCAAGGGTCTATCTGGCCAACGCTTGGTCGCAGTCCGTCCCGAGAAGCCNGGTAGTCGAAAGGGAGAACTGGTTTACGAGCTAAGGAGGAGCGTGCCGTTGGTTCCCAGCTTCGTGGTCAAGGACGGCCTTCTCTACCTATGGACCGATAGCGGCATCGTCACTTGCGTCGACGCAGCGACTGGAAACAAACACTGGAGAGAACGCGTCGGAGGCGAGTTTTATAGCTCCCCAATTTGGATCAAAGGACGCTTGTATTGCATCAGCAAGCAAGGTCAGGTCGTGGTTCTCGCTGCGAGCCGGAAGTTCAAAATATTGGCTCGCACGGAACTGGGNGAAAAGACATTCGCCACCCCGGCCGTTGCCAACGGCGTCATGTATCTGCGTACGCAATCNCGTTTNTACTCGCTGGGAAAAACNCCNTAGCCNANGCAACNTNCCNACATTACANCNTAGAAACGGGTAACTTCCGTTTTGGAATACAAGATGCTGTGGATGACTAATCAATTGACATTTAATCAAAAGAATATATATTTTTTGTAGTTCTCACCGATGCAGTACCGTAGCAAAGCTGCCCTCGCCTGATTGCGATAAGGTGATGAACGACCCCTCCTTTATTTCACAGCAAAATTAATTTCACCAACTCTGTCGTTGATGTTTGCTTGGAATCAATAGCCCCCAATAGTTCGGCCGATGATGTCCAACAACCTGACTACCCACACAAAAAGCAACCTCGTTTTATACCATTAGATGACAGAGAAAAATGCCCTGAAATGTGAAACAGNANCTATTTCCCAACTCAATCCTCCCTNCTCGATCGGGCCAAATNATGAATTAATATTATGAATGAAATGACCAAAATAGCGTTTTTTCGGTTCTAAGACGCCTTAAATACCCCGTTTTTGGCAAAAGAATAGAGAACAGGCGTCGCCGCCTCAGTTTCGGTCTCGCGTTAAAACAGCAAATATGCAATATTCCCTGCCCCTTGACCCCGGAACTTATAGAACCATTCGTTCGCAGAACAGCGAAGAACCCCGATCGAAAACTCTCTAAGAATGATTTCGAAACGGTGATTGATGTGACTTTCTCCAATAAAGGTATAAAAGACATAACGCCGCTGACCAAGTTCACATCTGCCGAGAATATCACTTTACCTGATAACTTGATTGCGAACCTAAAACCCCTTGCCAACTTAAAAAGTTTGTTAGGGCTCCAACTTCAATCCAACCGAATTACAGACCTAAAACCCCTNGCTGGATTAACTCAACTTGAGCAACTCAATCTNAGCAAAAATAANATNACAAATATCNGCCCCTTGAANAAGNTGGTTAATTTGGAGCGGTTAAATCTCATAAATAATAACATCTCGAGCCTTTCAGCACTTTCCGAGATGAAAAAACTCCGGTGGCTTGGGTTAAATTTTAACAAAATTAAAAATATCGAACCCCTGTATGAGTTGAAAAACCTGAGAGTTCTTATGCTGACAAATAATGTAGATCTTGATTATTCGGATGTTGAAGAGCTTCANGAGATCTTGCCGAACTGCAAGATTGAATGTAATTAAGTAAAGCTCCCGAAGCAACTTCTCCAAGCTCCGACAAAACAACCATTGGTCGAAGCTGGAAATCCCCCCCCAATACCGTAGCATGAAGCGCGAACGACATGCTCAAATATCACCTCATATTGATTGCTGCGAGCTTTGTCTATCTTATTTATCGCGCAAACAAATTTGAAAAAGAGTCGCTCTGGAATGATGACAACCAAAATAAATCAATAGGGAAAGGTTGGCTACCTGACTCGGTTGCAGAAATCTTATGGAAAACAATTGCGAGTATCATTCTTATCTATTGGGCATTTAAACTTTATACCCCAACTAACGCGATAACATCATTATTAATTATCCCACCATTGATGATTACTGGATTGTTATGGGTAGGCCCGGTCTTTGAACATCTAACAGAGAAATTTATCAGGTCCCTGTACGGTTTTGGCGACAAACAAGAGGCTAAGCCAAAATATGATCCAGCAGAATCAAAATGGAAAAGCGGCCACCCAAAAGAAGCCATCAAATTAATAGAAGAGCAGTTGGCTGAATTTCCCGGCGATTTTGAAGGACAAATACTTAAAGCCCAAATTCAAATGGAGTCCTTAAAGGATTTTGAATCAGCTGAAGCTACCCTGTTAGAAATTTCATCGCAAAAAAAACATAACGCCGGAAAAATTGCTATGGTCCTAAACCAGCTTGCTGATTGGTATTTAAAAAAAGACGACAAAGAATCCTCAAAAAAAATCCTGATGGGCTTATGCGCACGCTACCCAAAAACACAAATTGAATTTAATTGTTCACAGCGATTAGCGCGGATGGATTTTGCAATCGATTCTACCGACAAAAGAGACGCCAGCGAACTGGTTTCCCTGTGCCTTAAACAATTAGATCAACATCCGCTCGACTATCATACACGAGAACAACTGGCCAGAATCTACTTTAATCGCTACAACAAACCCGATCTGGCTTGGGAGGAAATGAATAAATTATTCTCAAACCCATTCCAACAACCAAAGGATATCACACGCTGGTTAAATCTGATGGCAGACTGGCATTTAAAGAGAAACAACCCGAATGGGGCAAGAGCCTGCCTGGAACAAATCATCAGCCGGTACCCGGACTTACCCTACGCTGAAGAAGCAGATAACCGCCTCACAAAAATAAGACATCTCTGAAGCCATTATCAGAATAAACAAAAAACCACTTTACGCCCAAAGAGAGCTAAGCAAGAGGTCAATCGCTACTATTCTTGCTCCAGCTTGTACCTGCGCTATAATATGTGGAAGATGAAGTACATTATCATGATTGCAGCAGCATTGATTTTGGCGGGCTGCCCATCAAGCGCAACGACTGACTCAGATGTGTCCTCATCATCTGAGTCCGACCAAACGGGTAAAAGCTCCCCCCCCAAACACACCAAGGACGCCCTGGAGTTAATTAAAAAAAGAATAGCAAAGAATGAAGCAATTCTCATTGATGTTCGCGAAAAGGACGAGTGGGAAGACGGACACCTACAGTCGGCGACCTTTCTCCCTTTGAGCATTCTGGAAGAGGGACCATCGAATGAAGCCTTCATAGAATCAGTGACAAAGAATTTACCCAAAGATAAAATTATTTACTGCCATTGCGCTGCAGGTGGTCGAGTCATGCCTGCCTCAGCCATTTTACACAAACTAGGCTATGACATCAGGCCTCTTAAGGCAGGTTATAAAGATCTGTTGAAGGCAGGGTTCAACAAGGCTTCAAAATAACAGCTCTTAGCCCCGTCTTATATTCATGTTTCCCTTAACAATTAATGAATCAGAACAAGATTGGCAGGCAGGTCCCTATGAAGGGGTGAAGTTAAAAATTCTAAACAGAAACGAAGCTACCGGTGGAGTTACTGTCCTGCGCAAATTTGAAAAGGGAGTAGTGGTGCCTGCACATATTCATCCCGATGCCAACGAAACAGCTTACATACTGGAAGGTCAATGGGATGAAAGTGGAATAACATACACGGCCGGCACGCTTTTCTATGCTCCTCAGGGAAAAGCCCACGGCCCTCACGTAGCGCGCACTGAAGTCATAAGCCTTACAATATTTGATGGCCCGTTGACCGTTGTGCCCGCTGAACAAAAAGATATATGAATGAACCCCCGTCAACTCTGGAAATTTTCCCCATATATTACGCTTCAAAAGCCATAATCATCGTCCTTGGGATTGGCATGATTGCCTATTCCTGGTGGAAATCAGATAAAAGTAAAAAGGACAAAAACCGCTAGGCCAGCTCAAGCAATCACCTTTGCTTCGCTAGCGGATTATCTTCCAGCGTGATGCCCGTCGTCTTCGCTAAAGTAGACATTTCTGAGTTCGTACCAATAGCCGCAGGCTTAGCGGCTCTAGTGATTATTCTCCTGATCCTCAAGCCCCGCAGTTAAAATACGTTATTTACCCGGCGGAGGTGTAATCGCAGGCGGTTGAATCGGGCGGCTAATGCCAGTCTCAGGCTGACCATCGACACTGCCCCCAGACACCTTAAGATGAGCTGCGGTGGCTTCATCCAAATCCCCATCGGAAGCTTGCTCAACACTCCCGTCAGACTTTGACATTTGCCCCTGACTATTCATAAGACCGGTCATAGTTATCATGGAAAAACGCTTTGCAATCTCTGGCGGCGTCGTTTCAGTAATTTCGTCAGGGCCAACAAAGCGCGTAGTCTCCCCTGGATTACCCAATGCCTTTATGTAGCCTTTTCCGCGGACTACCCCCCATCTACTCCCTTTTGGCTTTAAGCAAGGATGCTCAGTGTTGCGGGTAAGACCCAAAATCGTTGAAGGCGAAAGCTGGTCGCCTCCATGACAGACCGAGTAGCTCAGGCCGCGCATATCCAGCTCTGTTAAGCTATTAAAGTCGAATGACATCGCTTCATTATGTTCCTTGGCTTCCGCATCAACCGGAGAAAGCAACATATCAACTGAATTAAACTCTCCACGAAGAGACGGGATACAAAAAAGTGTATTTACCTGACGGGCACGCCAATTAGCAGGGGCCTGTCTTCGGTCAAAAGGCATCCCCCCTGTTAACCCTTTGGTGAACACCTGTTGCTCCTCAACNGTGCAATGCCAGGGNAACTTACTATTGTTGTCATTGGCAAAACCCTGTAATGCGATGGTGACTTGGCGTAAATTACCCGCACACTTCAGTCTTCCAGCCTTGTTTTTAGCCTTGGCGAGGACGGGCAGAAGTATGGCAGCCAGAATCCCAATGATCGCTATTACGACTAATAGCTCAATCAAGGTAAAGGCACTCTGCCTAGGGATTCTACTAACCACAGCTACAACCTATAGAAATCAGCAAAGCGTGGCAAGGGAAAGGCCCGGCACCTACAATCAAGCGCCGAGCCCTCCTGTGTTAACCCAACATCAAACCNNCCGACCCTATCTCCACCACTTTTTATCTCGTTTAAATGGTTTCCGTTTTTTAACCACAAGACGACCTGCGATTTCTCCTTCGGCNCCTGCCCATCCATCGACCACAAACTGGTAATTGCGGCCCTTGCGAACATTAAAACGAACCCGGCTAGTAAGCCTACCCCCACTATCATCATCACGGGCAACGCGCTTTAGATTGTTCAATGTGC
The DNA here is from genome assembly GCA_002719595.1 of Verrucomicrobiales bacterium. Classification (GTDB taxonomy): domain Bacteria; phylum Verrucomicrobiota; class Verrucomicrobiia; order Limisphaerales; family UBA1100; genus UBA1100. The sequence goes on along the minus strand of PBEJ01000041.1, from coordinate 13,384 downwards.
TCCCGCGGTAAACAGCCATAACCGTATCAAAACTACTTCCTCGNAGCCATATATCNGCCTGCCCATTGCGGGGGGAAGTCCACGTGAACCACACTGTCTTGGANGGGCGACTNTAATAATGTCTCCGCTCTCCCTCCTCACTGGTTGCNCCAACATTGGTAAACCCGGACAATAAAGCCTTTTTACCACTTAAACCTGCTCGTTCTTCGAAAGCGTCATTGGCAGGTGCATGAACCACCGCCACAGTTAAGCTTCCATTAACCGGAGACAAACCTTCAATTTCTGCAGCAACCAAAAAAACAGCCTGTTCTACTGCTACTTCACTGGGCACTGCAACAAGCGCGGTATAAATTCCGTCACCGGCTTTTTCATCAGGACTTGTTCCATCATCACTGAAATCAAGCGCCTCCCCATTCATTGTTCCTGAAACTTGAGCCCCAGTTATTGGCCCACCATCAGTAACCGCTGCGTAAATAGCTTCGGAACGACCACNACGTAACGGATCTTGAGAAATACTGAGATCCAACTCTAATTGAGCATCATCACCTCCATTTAGTGCATTATTGGCATTAACCAACCCGCCACTAACAGTTCTTTCAGCAAGTGAATCAAGGGCAACACTAGTACTGATGACCTGAGCCTTTACTTCAGAAGGAGATAGCTCCTCATTATTTGCCAGCATCAACGCAACGATTCCGGAGACATGTGGAGCCGCCATACTCGTTCCGCTATAGTAAGCATAACTGCTATCTGAATCAGAGGTGCTTGAAAAAATGTCGACCCCCGGAGCCCCTACATCAACTGTATCACGGCCATAATTTGACCAGCTGGCCAAAAAACCATTTCGATCAATAGCTGCCACCGAGATGATGTTTTCCACATCATAACAGCTGGGGTAATTCGGCTGGCTATCGGTGTCTAAACCACTATTCCCTGCTGCAGCAATAAAGATGGCCCCCGCATCACGGGCCCGAACTATTGCATCGTAAAGAGACTGACTATAACCGCCTCCACCCCAGCTGTTACTGAGAACCCGGGCCCCATTGGCAACGGCGAAGTCAATGGCACTAATCGCTCCACTGGTGTAACCATAACCATCACCGCTCAGAAATTTGCAAGCCATCAGGCTAACTTCCCAAGCTACTCCAACATGTGCGTGCCCATCATTGGCAGCGGCCCCAATTGTTCCTGCACAGTGCGTACCGTGACCGTTGTCATCCATAGGATCCCCGTCAAAATTAACAGTATCGACCCCAAATACATTATCAATGTAACCGTCATTGTCATCATCGATACCGTTTCCTGCAATTTCATCGGGATTATTCCACATTTGTGTTGATAATTCCTGGTGAGTGTAACGAATCCCTGTATCTATGACCGCCACGATCACATCAGAAGATCCAGTGGAGGTATCCCAAGCTTTGATTGCATCAATATCAACACCCTCAGTTCCGNCATTTTGACCGGCGTTTCGCAAACCCCAGAGCCACCCNTGCGCCAATCCCTGATCACCCGGTGTAACTGCTCGGCTGACCAAATAATCAGGTTCTACGGATTCCAACAATCCCGAAGCCTGCAACATCTTCATTCCAGACAGAAGAGAATTATCATTCCCTGAATCAATAGTACTCTGATCTGGTTCAGGCAGATTCACAACTACCCAACCGGCAGGATTGGGCTCAGAAGCTATTGAGGCTCCCAATACGCCCAATCCATTTTTTAATTCTTCGATACTGGTATCAGAGCCAATCCGAGCCATGACCCGCGAGGGATGGGCTGGCACGCCCCGAACTTGAACTGTCCCCTCNGGATATCGATTAAAAGTGGTCGTTCTCGAATCTNTGTCGGCCAGNGAGGCACGGGTGAGGAAAGCCTCGCCAACTGAAGCAACGCCGAAATTGTTCCCTGCCAAAAGCTGNCCGGCAACAATATGATTGAGGTCAACAGGAGACGTTCGGGTTTTCCCTTTATTCTTAAAATCGGAACGCAATATTACNGCTCGCTGTTGAGCTGTCATTCCCGAACTTGTGGCCGGGGACGTATTAGTTTTTTGATTTGTGATGATTACCGTAAGGGTTATGCAAACGGCNATTCCGAGAAGACGGACTGAATTTAATACATTATTTTTCATGGCTGGTTTTCCTTTCCTTAAGGCCAGCCCGAGGAGTTAATTCAATGTAGCACAGTCTACATGAGACCGCAAACTCCAGAAGAAACTACGGTTCAACCAAAACCTGAAAAACAATACCATTACGGATTAAAAACTTTACCGTAGTTTTNAACCCATCAACGGTTTGCACTCTCATCGCACGATAAATCCAGAACCCATTTTGTTCGTCGTCAGGCTCACCAAAACCTTTTCGGATAACCGCCACAGCTACCCCTCTGTAGGCAATATCTATGGATTGTTGATTAACACTATAAGTCCAATTTCTAGTGCGGCCCAGAGCCCCAATAGGAGCCCTTTGTGTGGGATTACCATTATTATCCCAGTATAACCGTTTCCATTGACCGTTGGCATCGACTTTTACCTCCATCTTTTTTTGACCACTCTGATGGAACTCGGTAACCCGTGTAAGCTTACCTTCCGAATACATCGTTTCGCGTTTTTCCATTCCTCCCGGATATTTCTCAACTTTTTTGCCAGAATAAGGGCCTTCAGCAATTTCGAATACCTGATATAGAACCCCGTTCATTTCAACCAAAACTGGAGCAACATCGGGGNTTTCATCTAAACTTATTCGGCCTGCTTTATCCTCATCTTCTTTCGCTGCCGGGGTTTCTTTTTTGACCTCCGAAGAATTGTTGTCNGATTTTTCCGGAGCGCCACCTCCACANCCAATAAATATAAACAAAAAGGCCGAAGCAAAGCATTTAATAACTCCGGCAAAAACCTGAGCCACACCATGTTTTCGCTCGTCAGTTTTCATGCCTTGAATGCTACCGCTCCATTACCCGAACATCCTTAACCTTTGCATTCTCAAAAAGAAATAGAACTTGGCTCCGCTTCCCGCCTACGGATATCTCATCGTATCTCCATGAATTGTCACCGGATTTATCAGGCTCACCAAATACCTTATAAACTAAATCTCTTGCTTTATCTTTATAGAAATCCACCTCTCCCTCACGCCATCTGCGACTTCGGCCGGTAGAAACGGTGAATTCTGGAGTGATACGTGTTCCGTTTTCATCATATTCTATTACCCGAACTTCTTCACCTGCGTAATAAAAAACATCAAATGCCTTTTGCTCGTTTTCATGCCATCCCACGCCGTTACCTTGTCGCAATCCGTTTATGTAGGGGGTTTGAGACATTTTCTTTCCGTTGTCATAGTACTCAATCATATTTCCATGTCTAACACCGGTCTTCCACTCCACTTCCATTGCTTTTTCTCCATCCTCAAACCATCTGGTTTCCATCCCTGTTTTCTTTCCGAAAACGTAATTCGCAACACCCATAACTTGCCCTGTGCTATACCACTCTACGTACTGGCCCTGAGTCTTACCATCCAACCAATTGGCTTGCCATGACTTTGAACCATCTTCAAACCAACCGACTGCCACTCCCTGCATCACCCCTTTCACATGAGTCGTCATACTTTCCTCACGACCATTTTCATGCCACCAAATTTCGCGGCCATCCATTTTACCCGATTGATATTGCACCTGCATCTCCTTGGCAACCCCGCCTGGATGCCATTGAACCATCGGCCCATTGAGAACTCCCATTTCATACATACACTGNCCCGCCCTGGTACCATCTTCATGCCACCAGATAGCCGACCCATGCTCTAGACCATCGAGATAAGAAGTTTCTTGCTGAATAACCCCATTATCGTGAAACCATTCGGCGATACCGGTAAAAGGCACATTTTCTCCAGTCATAATAGAACGCATAGAATCCTCATCATAAATTAAGGACAAGGCATCCACCCGGCGGTTTTTGAGCTTTTCCTGATCTTTTTTTGATGAATCGCACCCAATTATGCAGAATAATAACAAAAAAATACAAACGGTAGAATTTCTCATAAAAAACGCGTGAATTCTATTCTTCAAACGCAAATAATGCAATATTCCTGCACAGACAACGAGTTTTCAACTCAGTTACTATAAAAATAAATTGTAACCGTCCCATAAAACCCTCGTCTGAGGTTNAACGGTTGGGTAACCTGCCGATNAGTTAACCACAGTTTACTGNGAGAATATAGAGAAAATGAAAAACGCGATTACATACGTTCTAGCCACCACAATTATTCTGGCATTTTCAGGATTGGCTGATGGCTCAGGTTTAAATACTGGCGGCCAGCAAAAAAAGAAAAAAGGCCCACCTAACACCACCCGAACAAACGGCAGTAATAGCGGTGGCCAAAATAATAACGGTAAAACTAACCGTAAGAATGCGCGTAAACCCACTAATGGCGGTCAAAATAACAACGGCGAGACCAACGGTGGAAGTAACGGCGGAAAAAACAATAACGGCCAGACCAACAACAAGCCCACCCAAAAGAATAAAGGCAACAACAACAACAAACCTACCCAAAAGAAGAAGCCTAGTCTGGTTGAATTACTCGGCCTTAAGGGTGAAGTTGCCAAGAAGTTTGTGGAGCTCCACAAGAAGCTTCACGCAACCGTGAAGAGAATTGCTGAGTCTAAATTGAGTCCCGAGAATAAGGCCATTAAGATTCGCGTTGAACACAGAAAGCACAGAGAGGAAATCGCAAAGCTTCTCAGCGAAGAACAATTGGCCAAGCTGAGAATGATCCACTTACGGCGCGCCCAATCCAACAACAATAAGCATCCTCATATCGGACCATTCGTTGCAAAGGCTCTCAACCTTACCAAAGAGCAAATCAAGAAACTAGCAGCCGTTCGTCAACACGCGTGCGAAAAAAAATATAAGGTCCTAACCAACAAGAACTTGAGTGAGGAAGAAAAGAAAACTGCCCTCAAGGAAATCCACGAGCAAGTACGGGCGCGAACTGCTGAAATTCTGACCAAAGAACAGCTAGAAATGCTAAAGGAAATCCACGCAAAAATCAGGCAGATGGCCGGATCCAATGGCAAGAAGAAGTCAACGGGGAATCCCGAGTCCTAATCTGGAATATTCTCTAAATCCTAATACCCAAACCGGCTGGCTTCCCCCAGCCGGTTTTTTATTTGCCGGACTGAGCAGTCTCAACTTTCCCAGACTTAAAGGTAAAACGGGCGCTAGCTTTTTTCCCCCCAATAAATAGGCCCTCAATAACCCACATCCCGTTAGTCACCTCATCAGGCTCCCCAAAATAAGCATAAATAGTATGCTCCGGCTGCCCCGGATAAAGTCGCTCCAGTTCACCGACCTTCCATTGTCTTGTCCGCCCGGGAGGAATTGGATCAGGAGGCACCGGCTCACCTTCTTTCGTCCAATGACGCTCGCCTATCAGTTCGCCATTAACATAATTAAGCTCGGAGGCTTTTTTCCCATTATCATACCAACCGGTCGCAGTACCCTGTTTTACACCCGCTTTGTAAGGAGTCTCCATCATCTTTTTACCGCCCGAATACCACTCGGTCCTAGATCCATTTTCCTTTCCAAACTCCCAAGTCGTTTCCCATGACTTCTCGCCATCATCATGCCAATGAGTCTCTACCCCATGTGCTTTTCCATCCAAGTATACCTTTAAAAACTTAAGTTGTCCGTTACGGTACCACTCCCGGCTTTCACCAGTCGTACGATCATCTTTCCAATTCGCCAACCACTCTTTTTCTCCATCTTCATACCACCCAGCAGCCTCCCCGTGCCGGTCTCCGATACGGTAATTAACCACACTTCGCTCTTGGCCGTTGGGGTACCAAATTGTCTCCACTCCGTCCTTTTTACCCTTGCTATAATTTACCTGCAGTTCTTTTAAGGAATCTCTATCGTACCATTGAATTGATGGTCCCTCGAGCATTCCTCTAATATAATAATTCTGACCGGCTCTCTCCCCATTTTCGTGCCACCAACGTTCTTCCCCATGTTCCCGACCACCCTCAAATAAAGTTTCCTGTTTGGTTTTACCATCAGGGTAGTACCANACTGCCTTTCCTGTGAAAGGAATCGTCTCTCCCGTTTTAAAAACGAGCCCACTTGAGTCATCATACACCAGTCCGGTATCTCCCGAGACGGTTCCATCACCACTGGAGAGATTATTAGTAGTCTTTTTACTACACCCCAAAATGAAGGAGCCACACAGAAACAACACGAAGAAACGCATGACGAACCCTAAACGATCATACTAGATAATCAAACTAGTAACAAAACCACCTATTTTTCCAATAAATATGAGAATCGTGGGCATTTTACTCTAGAAAAAAACGTAACTAAGACTATATTTAGACCGTCTTATTGTATGTCTTTTGACAGGAAAAAGCTTATGAAACCATCGACCCAAAATTTATTTTGTTCTGCTGCAACACTCCTATTAACCATTAGCTTCGCGCACGCCGCGTCCACAGGCGGATTCGACCCCTCAAAAAACCGCCGTGCCCTAAGATTTTCACCAGGCTTAAAGCATATGCAAAAAGGCAACCATGCTCGCCCGGCAGCTTCAGCAGGTCTGAATATCAATAAAACTGAATTAGCGGTTTTAAAGGCTTTGGATTGGTTAACTCAACAGCAACAGCCCGATGGCTACTGGCAAAAGACCCAGTCCAAGGTTGCTCATACCGGCTTAGCAGCACTGTGCTACTTTTCATATGGAATAATGCCAAACGATAAGACCAAACATGGACAAGCTTTAGACAAGGGGTTGAACTGGCTAATAAAGCAACCTAACGAAAAGGGGGATATGCGCGATGGTGATAAAATGTACGGGCAGGCTATCGGTGCATTAACATTGGCCGAAGCTTACATCCTGACAAAAGATGAAAAATACAAAAAACCACTTTCCGCTGCGATTGAATTCATTGTTCAGGGGCAGCACCCCAAATCAGGTGGATGGAGGCATCAACCCTACCCCCATGGAAAACATCCTGGAGATTTATCTATCACTGGCTGGGTTTATATGGCTCTGCAGAGTGCCAAAAGTGCAGGGGTAAAAATACCCGAATCCAATATGAAGGCAGCCGACGAATTCATCTCAGGTTTATCTTCAGGAAAGAACAAAGGACTTTATGGTTACCTTCGTCCACACCCAACAACAAGTATGACATCGGTGGGTATGTTTTGCCGACAACAGGCCGAGAGTAAAAACAAGGAAAGGCAAAACGAATCCGCGCGTCACATGGTAACAAACCTCCCCACCTCTAATCAAAAACTCAGAGGAACGGGCTATTACCACTACTGGTATTATGGTACTATGGCAATGTATCTCCACGGCGGAGATGACTGGGCCACTTGGCATGATCGGATCACACCTGTTGTTCTAGAGAAGCAGAATTCAGACGGCAGCTGGACACCACAAGGCCCCAGNGCCAAGCATGAGGGAAGCGTTGTAACAACCGCTTGGGCAACTATGGCATTGACGGTTTATTACCGGTGCCTCCCCATGCTTCAAAGACCCCAAACCCANCCGCCAAGGAAGTTTACCNGTANTTCCNCCAANTNNGTTGTNNATAAATCTGGTCAATGGCAGNAANGGCCCGGAGCTGTTCAGGGCGGATCAAGNGGGAGATTNGGCGTTGNNTCNGGNGCCCCAACNCCTGGACGAGCGGGCAGGTAATTTNNTCTTCACCTAATTTNTNAANGCCAGCNNTCATCNGCTGGCTTTTTNATTTCTGTGATAGATTATCTATAAACTTTATTTAAGTAATANTTNTANGTATACTTTTNGCNGATGAGAGCAAGCNTTNTACTTCTTTTGTTTTGCTGTCTATGCAACCAATCATTTCCCCAAGGTGCAGCTGATGATGATGCAAACCGTGTAATTAAAAGCCCTGATGATCTAGGCCGCAAAATCTTCCGCGCAATTCAAAACAATCGTTATGAACAAGCAAAAAATGCCTCAGCTCTGATCCTCACCCAAAAAGATATGAAGAATATCGGGCACGATCTTATAAAAATGATTGAGCGTAAAATTGAAGGGGGCACCTACCAAGACCCAGCNGATGGTCATGCAATGATAGGTGGAATACGCAGCACCTTTCTCAATGAAGAGGAAATTAAAAAACAATTTGCGAAATTCGAGCAGGAGGAAAAAATNNTTAAGAAATCATTTTTTGACATACATGCTTCAGCAAAAAAACATGGGTTTAACTGGAGCCAAACCAAGCACCTAAGAACCGATAGCTCCCAAATCAAACCAGACAAGCACGTCCCTTTACCCATGGGGGATCTCTACATCCACTTTANGGCCGACAATCGCGAATTNCGNATCAANCTNCCTAACTGCGCTAACCCACCCAAGATAGGATGGCTAATGGATTCAGATCCACTTAGCCTAGAAATTGTAAAAACCAAATAAATTAATCATGGAAAACCTAATCGCAGCTCTCGGCACACTGTTCATGCTCATCCTGCTTCAGGCAGTACTGGGTTTTGATAACTTACTTTACATTTCACTCGAATCAAAGCGAGCCCCTGAAAAAGACCAGTCAAGAGTCCGCAAGCTGGGCATTGGCTTGGCAGTACTACTAAGAATTGTCCTGCTATTCCTGTTAATTTCCATGATCGATAAATTTCAAAGCACTTGGTATGCCCCTAANTGGAAAGGCATCNTNGAGGCAGAGTTTAACCTCCACTCTATTATNGTTCTCTTGGGCGGAGCCTTTATCNTATATACTGCCATGAAAGAAATCTTNCATATGATCATCATTGAAGATTTCGAAAAAGAAGGCGAGAAACGNGAAAGCACTTCAAGTAACTCAGTTATCGCAAAGATTGTTACTATGAATCTNGTNTTTTCCTTTGACTCTATTCTNAGCGCAATCGCGCTGACCTCGAACGATGGAAGTTCTGCCAANGACTCATTCTGGATTATGATGATTGCCATCCTTGCCGGTGGCGCAATTATGATTTTACTTGCCGACCGGGTTACCGAATTCCTAAAGCGCAATCGTATGTACGAAGTATTAGGACTCTTCATTCTCTTTGTAGTGGGAATATTNTTGGTNAGCGAAGGCGGGCATTTGGCCCACCTGAAACTGGGTGGCCACGAAATTCAGGCTATGAGCAAAGCAACTTTTTACTTTGTCATCACTGTCCTAGTNCTAACTGAAGTTGTCCAAAGCCGTTACAAACGAAAACTACTGCAAGATAAGCAAGCACCGGTCACATCGTAAAAGTTATAGAAGCATGCTTTGTCCNAAATGTAACAACGATCAAACTATTGAGTTTTCCTATGCAACAGGAACATATAAATGCCGGTCATGCTCAGGATGNTGGATGGAATACAGCCCCTATAAAAAATATTTGGAAGAANGGGACGAAATAGCTACAGAAGCGTTCCGTAGCATTTGGGACCTACGCGCCGAACAAAGCGCGAACCTAAAATGTCCTCAAGACAACGCTCCTTTATATATCTTCTTATACAAAGGTGTTGAGCTGGAATTCTGCCAACAATGCAAGGGGATCTGGNTTGACNCTAAAGAGCTNGAAAATTTCAGTAAAAATAANCCACTGNAACCNAAAAAGGATTACACAGACAGCAGAGAAGCCATGCGTGCCTTATTAAGATCTCCAACACCAATGGAAAAAGATTGGCAAACTTNCCACAGTTACCGTCATTGAACACAGCAAAAATCCGGACGTGCTCTCTTTAAACNNACTTAACGNCTCCTTTAGTGCCTCNCCCGNTATCTCTGGCAGCAATCTGATTTTACGGGGAGAAAAATTTCCCTACTCTTTAGGCTCAATAGAAGGAGAAGATTNACNTTTGGGAAGCGGTTGGCGNTCGGGTAAATCCCAAGCCTTAATCCATCGAGTCTTCTTCCGTTCAAATCCCATTTTGNCAACCATCCGCTTCTCCATGTCCGGCAAATGGGCTGCGCCATAAAAGATGGCTATATTTTTTCTGCCGGCGTTNAGTTCCTTATTGAGCACAGCAAGCGCCACTTTATTACGGCCCGTCAGAATAACTGATCCCTTCTCTTTATTTAGNCCAGCAGTGATACGTTCCATTTGGTTAAACTGACGGGCCAACAAGTACTTCAACTCAACTGAACGCTTGGGGCTCAAAAGTGCTTTTAATAATTCTGCCGTGGTGATTTCCTCCGGTCTTTTTCCCTTTTTTGCCCGAGCAGCCATATCTTCGCGCATTAGTTTAAACATTAACATAAACATACTTTCCCCNCGCGCCTGCTGTTGTTGGCGGAACTCCTTTATGGTCATATCAGCATGTACGAAATTCTTCACGGTATAATCAATCTCATCCAGTTGATACGCTAAATCCAACTGCTTTTGCATAAACGTTTGCANCATGCTCACACTGGATTGGGGCCGACCACTAAATTGAGCTGGCTCCAATCCTGCCGGTTTAACCATTTCGTACAAAACTGAATCGTATTTTTTAAACTCCTTATTCAACTNGTCATAATATGNCTTATCTCCAATATGAACTGCACCAAACAAATCAACCTTGGCCCCGGTTTGCTTNTGCTGAAGGGAGATAACAGCTACCTCNAGTGCTCCAGCATTNTTTTCCTCGTGAAAACGTAAATATGCTTTTTCTTGAANCGGCTCAACTGCCGATAATGTGATNCTCAAAAAAACAAAATAAACCCATTTCATGCGACAAATNNNAACTGCTATTTGAAAGTTAGCAACGCCCATTGCATATATCCAAAACATGAATATATTGAANAAGGCATGGATTCGGTGAAGTGGTATTATCTCGACGCAGGCCAACAGCAGGGNCCCGCTAGCACAAANAGTTTACGCGGCCTCCTTAGCTCCGGCGAACTCCCTCCAGGCACAATGGTTTGGGCCAGTAATATGGCGGACTGGCAACCGGCTAACACGATAGGAATATTAAAACAGAGAAAAACCTCACGTCCTACTCACTGGCTAGTGACGCCTCTTATTATTCTTCTGTCCGTGCTCGTTCTGGTATCTGGCGGAAAACATCTCACCAACAAAAAGGATCAAACCGCTCAGCCGGCTAATCAGATCATGGGCAAAAGAATAGCCAATCTATATGAAGACGAATTATCGTTTTTGCTTCCAAGAAACAATGTACAAAAAGCTCAAAGAAAAAATGAGCAGCTCCCAAAAAATAAATACCCAATACACAAACCTAAAGCCCCCGCAACCACCCCTGCTTCAACTTTCCATAGACTATCAACAACGGAAAAAAAAGAGCACTACAATGGAATCATCGAGAATTTAAAAACAGAAAACAAAATGCTGGCTAAACAGGTTATGGAATTGAAAACGACTCAAAGCGATCCACTGGCTAGAACCAAACTTTTACGACTTTCTCGGCAGCTTAATCAATTAAAAGAAGATTATCTCGAGTCGGAGAGAGAAAACCAGTCACTACAAAACAAGCTCCAACTTGAGAAACAACAAACGGAACCTACGTTAAATTATCAAAAAAAAATAGAGCTAGAGGAAATAAAATCCGAACTAGCTAAAAAAACTCATCATGTCGATATGCTCGAAGATCAACTGGCAGTTTTACGTGATACCCTTTCTAAGCTGCAAAAAATTAGCCTAAACACACATAAATCTAACCCTCAGCTCGTAGGACGTATTGCCAATCTACAAATCAACAAAGGAACCCTCGTTTTCAATCTCACTTCAGTAAGGCAAATTTCTAATGGAGAAACCCTTCATATCAAAAATAAAACCAACGGGAAAAACCTGGGCAAAGCAATAGTATTACAAATTTTTGGATCAAAATGCGTGGCAAAATTCGGAGGGGAAAATATTTCTCATCTTAGCTTAGGCGACTATCTTTTTCGACCAGTTGGTCAATAACCTTAAATATACTTTCTTGATTTCTTTAGCTCCCAAACTATTCTCAAAGAGAGGAGATGAGCAGTTCTAACCAGTGGTTTTTTGCGTTAAACGGTGAAAGAGCCGGGCCTGTTGATATTCAAACGCTCGCGGGAATGATTCAATCGGGAAGATTGCCCGCTGATGTCCTTATCTGCCGGGAAGGAATGGAGGAATGGATGCCCGCTGATAATTTTGGGCTGACAGATGAAAAATACTCCGACTCAAAAAATAACCTTACCCCGCAGGCTGCTGCGCCGATACCCGAAAAAGAAGAGCCTAATAAACTAGCCTATGGTTTGGCAGCGGCTTTGGTACTGATTATTACCATTAGCATTGGGTATAGTGTCACCCAGTCCAAAAAGCATGATAAAGAAGTTAGCGGACTAAAAACGCAAATGGAAAAACTTCAAAAAAACCGCGACTCTTTATCAAGCCGCTCAAGCGAAGTTTCTGAAGAACTAAAAAAACTCAAGGGCATAACTAACCAACTCCATAACAAGGAAGCTGTTGCCAACAAAAAGCTAGACGATTTAAACGGTAATAATGAGAAGCTCCGGTCGGACAATAAAGACTGGCAAGAGAAGTATGCAAAAATCCAGAATGAGTTGGATCAAATCAAAAACATCGACAATGAATCCGATGAGAAGGTAAAGCTGGCTAACCAAAGAGCTGCTAAGGCAGAACAAAACGCCAAATCTATTCAGGCTCAAATGGATGAAATCATAAAAAAGGCTCAACTGCAGGCTGCCCAGCTACAGAAGCAAATCGGCGAAAAAGATGAGCAAAGAAAAAATCAAATTGCAGCCTTGAATCGGGAAAAAGATGAACTTCTGGCTGATTTAAAATTTTCCAAAACTAACTTAATAGCAGCCACAAAAATGGTTACGGATTTGAAGAAACAACTCGGTGATTCCCCCGTTGGTATCGGTACACCCAAAGGTGATAAACCGCCAGTTACAATTAAACATTTTGCAAGCATAGGCAGCACTGACACCAAATTTAATTTTGCGGTGATCAACAAAGGAAGTGGTGATGGGGTAAAAGTAGGAGACACTTTTCGAATCGAAAGTAAGGAAAGTGGTGAAACAATCTGCCATATCAAAATTACCCGCGTCCAACCCATGGTAGCAGTAGGAAGCCCAGGCACACTTAATGTCGCCCGCTTAACTCCCGGTGACTTAGCTTACAGAGAGTAGCAATACTCCCTAATAACAGCCTTTCCAATTGACTTATTAACAATTGGTATTTAGGGTGATCAGATGTCCAAAAGTCCCGCATCCCCATGGATTCCTATGCTACTTAGTACTGGAATCACATTAACCGCCTTCGCCGGGATCACCTATTGGGTTGTAGGCCAGTTCCCCGCTAACAAAGATGATTTAGCTCATTCGCACAACGACGAACAAGCCTACCCCGATTCAGAGAAAGCCCACGATTCAGAGAAAGCCCACGATTCAGAGAAAGCCCACGATTCAGAGAAAGCCC
>PBEJ01000002.1 GCA_002719595.1 Verrucomicrobiales bacterium | reverse complement strand
CGGTTAAACCCGTTGTTGAGGTTCCGGTTAANCCCGTTGTTGAGGTTCCGGTTAANCCCGTTGTTGAGGTTCCGGTTAANCCCGTTGTTGAGGTTCCGGTNAAGTCCCGTAATAAAGGTGGGCAAATAAATGTGGCATTGAATCGAAATCAAAGTTCACAAGATCCAATTAGGGCAAAGCATGAGTCGGCTCAAAAGTCGTCAAAGGATAATGAGAATTTAGAGATTCAATTTAGTCTAGTGCCAGGTCCGGTTATTCCCGCGCCGCCACAAAGTAGGCTGGGGCCTGATAATTGGCTGAGTTTCAGCGGGTTGCTTCTGTTGTTACTATTTCTCGGCCTTAGTGCTTATGCAGGATATGAAATAGCTCTCTTCCGTCATCAGCCGGCGAAAATTGTATGTGTTCTCTCTGCAATTTTTCCGGTAATAATTCCGCTTGTCGTGTTTTTCTTGCCTGATCCGGCTGAAGCTAAAGCTGAGGCAATAGCTCAGGAAAATGATCGCTATATTATCCATCAAAAACCTTCCCCCGGTAATGACCCAGCACTAACTGAGTTTCCTGAGTATGAGACCCAGATATCTGAAAGTGTCGTCGATGCAGTAAGCACAAGTAATCCCGTTGCTGTTGAGAGTTATAGCTCGGGTAAAACTCATTTCAGTGACCGTTTTTTTTCGGATCATCTTAGTCGTTTTTATCAGTCAGCTTCCGATCAAGGTGAAACGCTCTACATAAAAACTGCTGAGACCTTAATACCTGTACATCATATATCTGCCCTAGAGCCAGAAAGCTTGAATGTTGTGTATGCTTTGGANGGGGAGTGGTTGGAGCAAACACTTGAATATAGTAAAATTGAAGAAGTGTGTGTTCAGGCTTAAACTAAATCATGAGTAAAATTAAATCAGTACTACTATTCGGAGCACCGGGCGCAGGCAAGGGAACTCAAGGAAGGATTCTTGAGCGTATTCCAAATTGGTATTACTTTGCTAGTGGTGATGCCTTTAGGAACCTGAGGCCGGAGGATGACCTAGGGAAAACATTTTTGGAATACTCCAGTAAAGGGGAATTAGTGCCAGATGAATTTACTATTACCCTTTGGCAGAAAAAAATGGAAAGCGCCACGGTTAAGGGAAGTTTTCAGCCTGAGCATGATGTGCTTCTATTGGATGGGATTCCTCGAAACGCCCATCAGGTTGAAATGATGGAGGAGCACATAGAAATTATGGCATTATTGCATCTTGCCTGCCGAGATCAGCAGAAAATGATTGATCGCATCCAAAGAAGGGCTCTCATAGAAAGCAGGCTTGATGATGCAAATTTGGAGGTAATTAAGCACAGATTTGAAACCTACGAGGATGAAACACGATCTGTTGTAGATCGAGTGCCTGACAAGCTAGTTCACCGGATTAATGCCGACCAATCCCCTATTTGTGTGCTGAAGGATATTCTTGAGGTTTTGGCAACTCTATCGGTGTATTCACCATGAGACTTAGGGTTGCCTATATGGGCACGCCGCAGATTGCGTGCCCCTCACTTGAGGCGCTAAACAAAATTGATGACTATGATGTAGTTGGGGTGTTCACGCAGCCTGATCGGCCTACAGGGAGAGGTAAGAAGATTCAATCTTCCGCGATCAAGCATCTCGCGCAAAGCCTAGGGCTGAATGTTTTTCAGCCCATAAGCCTCAAAAGTGCCGCAATTGAGCAAACAATTAGTTCCCTAGATTTGGATTTAATCGTTGTAATGGCTTACGGCCGAATTCTTCCCCAGAAAGTTTTAGACCTACCTAGGTTTGGTGCATTAAATATCCATGCTTCAATCCTTCCAAGGCACCGTGGGGCAGCGCCAATCCAATGGGCGATTATTGATGGCGATAATGAGACTGGGGTTAGCCTGATGAAAATGGATGCAGGAATGGATACTGGAGACGTGATCTCAACAATGGCTATACCCATTNAGGAGNCTGATTCGGCCGTAGAATTGACAAAAAGAATTTCTCATTTAGGTGCCTCAATATTAGAACGGGATTTATCAAAATACATCTCAGGTGAATTAATCCCGCAAAGGCAAAATGAGTCACTTGCAACTTATGCAAGTAAAATTGGCAAAGAGAATGGATTGATAGATTGGGCGATGAGTGCGTTGAGTATCCATCGTAGATTGAGGGCGTTCAATCCCTGGCCAAGCATATATACTCATTTGCCAAATGATAGTAATCACATAATTAAAATTGCTTGTGCTGAAATAGTTGATTTAAAAGGGCAGCCAGGAAGCGTAATTCATATTGACAAAAATGGCATAGTAATTGGGTGTGGTGAAAAATCACTTCTTGTAACTCAGGTCCAAAGGCAGGGGGCAAGGCAATTACCAGTATCAGATTTTTTGAATGGTTANCCCTTAGTTGTTGGCGATATTTTTGCCTAATTCATATTTTCCATTATAATTGACAATAATTTTTTTGTTATTAAGTTAAACAATTAATTCAAACAAACGTTTGATTTTATGGTGCAACAAACCACAAAAAAAAGGATAATGGATGTAGCTGAACAGTTGTTTGCTGCACGCGGTGTGTCTGGTACGTCTATTAGGAACATTACAAGTCGAGCCAAGGTGAATTTGGCAGCTGTTCATTATCATTTTGGGAGTAAGGAGTCTGTTCTAGAGGCGGTTGTGTCCCGAAGGTTAGTTCCCTTGACCGCTGAAAGATCGGCNCTTTTGGATGAGTATGAAAGGCAATCAGANGGCGGAGCGGTAGAATTGNCTAAAATTATTGAAGCGCTGGTTGGTCCTGCATTGAGGCTGAGTCGAAGTTCTGAGAAAGGCGGAGAGCATTTTATGAGGCTGCTTGGCAGGTTAGTCATGGAGCCTGACGCTAAGATTCAGAGAATATTGACTGACCACTTTCGTCTGTCTTTGGAAAAATTTAAGCCCCCGCTGGAAAAAGCTTTGCCGCATTTAAAGTCTGCGGATTTTTTCTGGCGTGTTCATTTTTTAGTGGGAGCGATGGTTCATACGATGGCTGATTCGGAACGAATTCAAATTGTTTCAGGTGGTATATGCAATCCCGACGATACGGAGGGCACCGTCAAGCGTTTGGTTTCATTTATCTCGGCTGGAATGGAGGCTGATGCATGAAAGCCACATTGTATTTACTAAGTTTGTGTTTGGTTCTTTTTTTAGTGGGTTGCCAAACTGAAGGGAAGGCAATTTCAGGGAGCGAGTTTGATATGCCTGCTCAATGGCGTTCTCCTGTTAATAGTACTAATTCGGTTTTGGCTCGCTGGTGGCTGCAATTTAATAATCCGAACCTTAACGCACTNGTTGAGGAAGGGCTTTCAAATAACCTGGATATTCAGATAGCTCATAAAAGAATGGAGCTGGCGAGGGTGCAGGCTCGCATGGTTGATTTTTCATCGCGACCTAGGCTCAACGCAGCAATTATTGGGGAAAAGCGTCGAAGTAATTATATTGGCCTGCCCTTTGGCGATGGGGGCGTAATAAAATCGAGAACTGAAAATTATGGTTCTAACCTCAGTGTTAATTGGGAAGTCGACTTGTGGGGTCGCATTCGTAACGCCAAAAATGCCTCCAAAATGGATGTCTATGCTACGGATTTAGATAGTAAAGCTGCTGCACATTCNCTGATCGGCCAAGTGGTAAAGGTTTGG
This sequence comes from Verrucomicrobiales bacterium, assembly GCA_002719595.1. Lineage (GTDB taxonomy): Bacteria > Verrucomicrobiota > Verrucomicrobiia > Limisphaerales > UBA1100 > UBA1100. Next base: position 32,700 of record PBEJ01000002.1, on the reverse strand, counting down.
TTCTCTTTAGGGGAGGCGAGTGANTTAGTTGAGCTTTTGAAGGAGCAGATTGACATAGCGAAACTTGCCCTAGAACAAGTTGAGATAAGATATAAACTAGGTAACGCATCTACGGCTGAACTTAAACGATCTGAAGCCAATGTTGCGCATTATGAGTCCCGTTTGAGTGATGCATCCAGTTCGATAGTGCGTAATTCACGAACNCTTGAGCTTTTGCTGGGGCGTAACACAGGGGATAAGGTGCTTCATTGGGATAAGCTACCTGCTTCTCTTGCTGATATTCCAGTAGGGTTGCCTTCGGGGGTTTTAGAGCGCAGACCTGATATAGCTGCCTCAATTATTCGCATTAGGGCTGCTGAGTTACGTATTGCTGAAGCTCAATCAAGCTTGTTGCCNCAGCTCTCACTGACTGGCAATGCAGGTACTTCTAGTAATCAGTTAAAGGACTTACTCGACGGAAACTTTTTAGTTTGGGCTTTAGGCGGCAACCTCGCCCAAAGTATTTTATTGCCTGATGAGCGAAAGGCGCGTGTCCTAGAGAGGGAGGTATATGCTGAAAAATTCCTGCTNGAACATCGGGCCATTACCCTTCAGGCGCTAAGTGAAGTTGAGCAAGCACTAGAGGTCGGAGTTTATTTTAATCGTCAGTTAAGCAAGTCGCTAGAGGCTNCCACCAAGTATGGTGAACTTATCGAGATATATAANGCAAGGCATGCCAAAGGGGTTGGAAGCTTGAGAGATCTTTTGGAGGCGCAAAGGCTTTATGTTGATTCTAAAATGAATTGGGTTCGCTTGAAAAAGTATCAAATAGATAACCGGGTTAATCTTCATCTGGCTTTGGGGGGAGGTTTTGAATTTAAGGGAGGTGTAAATGAGGCGAATACTACAGATTAGTTTGCCAGTAATATTTTTATGCGGTGGGATCTTCGGGGCTCATTGGTTGTTGACGCATCGTAATAAAATTTTACCCGAGCCAACGCAGCAATTCAGGCCGGTGGTTGAGGTGGTTTCGGTTAGTTCGGTAACCTATACACCGCAGATTCTCTCACAGGGAGTAGCAGCATCTAGAAGAACAATAAAATTTCATCCTGAAATAAGCGGNAAGATTTCTTCTTTATCTCCCGACTTGGTCCCGGGGGCGGTTATTAANGAAGGTGAAAAACTATATGAAATTGATGATCAGGATTATCGCCTTGCTTTGATTAAGGCAGAGTCAGAAATCGCCGCTGCTAACACGGCTATTACTAACGCTTTTGCGAAAATTGCATCCTCAGAGTCCAATGTGGCTCAAGCCGAAGCGATGTTGATCAGAGAGCAAGCGGAGTCTCTAGCGGCAAGGAGGGAGTGGGAGCTCTTGGGTAATGCGGGAGAACCGCCTGACTTACTAATTAGGAAGCCACAAATCAAGGAAGCTGAAGCTTCTTTGGTTTCTGCAAAAGCAATGGTGGAGTCGGCGATTATCGCCTCAAGTAGTGTGAAAGCATCGCTAACCGCAGCAAAAGCGGTAAGAGATCAGGCTTTGTTGAACATTTCTAGGTGTCATGCAACCGCTCCCTTTGGCTGTAGGGTTGAAGCAGTGTATGTTGACAAAGGGTCCTATGTTGCGCCTTCAACCCAAACCTTGGTTCTTCAGCGTATTGATTATTGCGAANTCGAAGTGCCGCTATCTATTGAAGAGTTCGGTTTTTTAGGGATTANAAATTCTTCTGTGTCAGAGGCAAAGTTAAGGGCNTTGGGTGAAGTAGTATTAACATCTGGAGAAAATCAATGGGGTGGGTATTTATCAAGGATCAATGGAAGTGTAGACCCATTGACCCAGACAATTAGCGTCGTGGTAAGAGTGGATGAGCCTTACAAAGTGAATCAAGTTCCTCTCCGGTTTGGCTTGCGCCTTAAAGCTATAATTCAAGGTGTTCCCATTGAGAACATAGTTAAGCTGCCGGAAATAGCATTACGCCGAGAAGGGCATGTTTATATTTATACTGAAGGAAGACTCCGTTTGAAAAAAGTGGAACTAATAAGGCGTGAACAGGGCTATGTATATGTTCGCGGGTTGAAAAGTGACGTACAAGTTTGTGTCACCCAGCTTGATTCTTTCATAGAAAACATGCCGGTGATATTAGCTGAAAGATAGTCATGAATCAGATAGTTGATTGGTTTGCCAGAAACGCTGTTGCGGCAAATCTTGTGGCTGCATTTATCATTGTTTCCGGTCTGGCGGCTATTCCCAACATAAAGCAGGAAGTTTTTCCAGAATTTGATTCCGATCATGTTACGATCGAGGTGCCGTTTCCTGGTTCGACCCCTAACGAAGTTGAGGAAATGATTTGCGCTCGAGTTGAGCAGGCGGTGCAAGGGCTTTCGGGGATTAAGCGGATTCGCTCNACTGCTGCTGAGAATGTAGGGTTAATATTCATCGAGCTACTGCCGCAAACAGATTCGGAGGCTTTCTTAGATAAAGCTAAAGCGAGGGTAGATGCCATTGAAACATTCCCTGAAGAAGCTAAAAAACCCGTCATTTCAAATTTCATCATTCGCAAACAAGTTATTAATATAGCTGTTTACGGGGAAGTTGGAGAGCTTCCGCTGAAGCGGGCGGCTGAGAGGGTGCGTGACGAGTTGTTGGCTTTACCTGAGATTTCTCAAGTTGAACTGGTTAATGTTCGCCCATATGAGGTTTCTATTGAACTACGCGAAGAAGACTTACGTTTATATGGTCTTACTTTTGATGAAGTGGCTCATGCTGTTCGGCGTAGTTCATTAAATCTGCCGGGTGGGTCTATAAAAACACAAGGGGGGGAGATACTTCTCCGTTCAAATACCCAAGCCTACAGCGAAAATGATTTTAAAAGAATTCCTCTGAGGTCCAAGTTAGATGGTTCGAGCCTTGCTCTTGGGGATGTTGCCAAAATCACCAACGGGTTTGCAGACATCGATTCGAGCTCTGAATTTGATGGTAAGCCAACTGCATTAGTCAGGGTTTTTAGAGTGGGTAAGCAAAGTGCAATCGAAATATCCACTGCGGCCAAGAATTACGTAAAGAATGCGCAGCCCANNATGCCAGTCGGAGTGTCCATTGAGACTTGGCAGGATGACTCTAGTTATNTAAAGGGGCGCCTTGATCTTTTATACCGGAACGGCAAAGCAGGTCTGGCACTTGTCTTCTTCATTCTAGCGNTTTTTTTGCGNTTTCGATTGGCCATATGGGTTACCTTTGGGATTCCNGTTTCTTTTCTTGGGACGCTTTGGTTGATGCCTTATATGGACGTATCAATCAGTCTTATAAGTCTTTTTGGTTTTATTGTTGTTTTGGGTATTGTTGTAGATGATGCCATTGTAATGGGTGAAAACATTTACACCCATCAGCAGAAGAACGGGCCCGGAATTAAAAATACGATCATAGGGGCCAAAGAGGTGGCGCGNCCGGTGGTTTTTGGTGTTCTTACGACAATCGCAGCCTTCTATCCTCTCATAGCGATAGANGGNAACATTGGGAAAGTTCTGCGTTATATACCTTTGATAGTGATCCCCACACTGTTTTTTTCTTTGATTGAGTGTATTGTGATTCTTCCGGCGCACTTAAGAAATTTACCCAAAAANGAAACATCAGAAAAACTGTGGGGATGGTCTCGTTTTCAGCAATGGTTTTCTAATGGGGCAGAACAATTTGCCTTGAAGATATACCAGCCCATATTGGGATTTTGTCTAAGGTTTCGTTATGCAGTGGTGTGCTTGGGTATATCTACTCTATTAATCGTTTTGGCTGGATATGCGGGGGGTCATTTTCGGTTTACTTTTTTTCCCTCTGTGGAGGGTGATAATGTAGCCGCATGGGTTACTTATCCCAGGGGGGTTCCCGTTGAGAAAACCCGAAACGCCGTTGATAAAATTTTGGCCGCCTCTGAGCAGTTGCAGCGGGAAATAGCCAATAATAAAGGGGATACNAACATAATTCTGCATTCACTTGCTAGTGTAGGGGAGCAGCCTTTTAGGAGGGAGGCAGAGCAAGCCGGAGGAAATTACGGATCTAGTCATAGAGGGGCCCANAANGGGGAGGTNCACCTTGAGGTGTCGCCTTCTGAGATGCGAACCATAAGTAGTGAGCAAATAGCTAGGCGCTGGAGGGAGATTGCCGGTGAGTTCCCTGGCGCTATTGAAGTAGGNTTCAGCGCAAGTATATTTTCTGCGGGTAAACCGATNAANATAAGACTAAGCGGNCCCGACATGGCCAAGCTGCAAGCGGCTGCAGTGGAGCTCAAATCACAACTCAAACTAATCAATGGAGTTGANGATATAAGTGACTCTTTCCGGATTGGAAAAGAGGAGATAAATCTAANATTAAATCAACAGGGGCAAGCATTGGGGCTTAGTCAGAATGATTTGGCGAGACAGGTNAGACAGGCGTTTTTCGGGGAAGAAGCTCAGCGTATACAACGTAACAGGGATGACGTTAAGGTAATGATTAGGTACCCACAGGAAAATCGCCGGTCCCTGCAGAACCTTTACGATTTACGCATTCGAACCCCTCAAGGTAATGAAGTTCCGATAAAACAGATTGCAACAATTGAAAAGGGCGTGGGTTACGCTGCGATCACTAGGGTTGACGGGCGCCGTTCAGTGAATATTACAGCAGATGTTGACACTCAAAAGGTTCAATCAAATGCTATTATTTATCGTTTGAGAAATGAGGAACTGCCAAATTTATTGAGTAAATTTCCCGGGATTCAATANGGTTTTGAAGGGGATCGCCAGGAACAGGAAGTAGCTTTATCAAGTATGCTTCGTTCTTATTTGGTTGCTATGGTGATTATCTATGGACTGTTAGCGATTCCTTTTGGCTCATACATTCAGCCACTTATCGTAATGTGCGCTATTCCCTTTGGCTTAATTGGTGCAGTTGCNGGCCATTTGATAATGGGCATGGATCTNACTATTTTATCTATGTTNGGCGTTGTTGCTCTTACAGGTGTTGTAGTCAATGACAGTTTGGTAATGGTAGATTATGTCAACCGTAAGAGGGGNGTTCANAAAAACTTGATTGATGCTGTNAGGATTAGCGGAGTTGCACGTTTTAGGGCGATTTTACTCACATCATTGACAACCTTTGCCGGGTTGGCNCCGTTGATATTTTTTGAAAAAAGTGTGCAGGCTCANTTCCTTGTCCCTATGGCTGTCTCTTTGGCGTTCGGGGTTATTTTTGCNACTGTTGTGACCTTAGTTATAGTTCCATCAGGATATGTAATTTTAGAGGACTTTAGATCATTATGGGGCTGGCTTTATGGAAAACAAGCTGCCCCAGCAAACCTCGAAGAAGGTGATAAGCAAATTGCAAAAATTCGTAATATTTAAGGCAATTATTCTTTATAGCCTGCCTCTACAAAGTTAGGTTCGCGCTCTTTGCTATGGCAAAAAAGACATCATTACTTGTCATTTTTTTGACAGTCTTTATCGACCTTGTTGGCTTTGGTATAGTTTTACCTATACTCCCCTTATACATTAAAGAACTGGGTGCTTCCGGTTTAATAGCAGGAGCAATTGTCGCATCTTACTCATTAATGCAGGCCATTTTCTCCCCTTTTTGGGGAGGGTTAAGTGACCGAATAGGAAGGCGCCCCGTGCTATTGTTAAGCACTGCAGGTGCCTGTATTTCATATTCTGTTTTTGCCTTGGGGTGTATTAATCAATCAATATTATTACTACTTTTATCTCGGGTCGCAGCCGGAATATGCGGGGCAAATCTATCGGTTGCTAGTGCTTATATCGCTGACATAACACCTCCAGAAGATCGGTCGCAGCGGATGGGGCTAATAGGAATGGCTTTTGGGCTGGGATTTATCTTAGGCCCTGTCTTAGGGGCTTTGGGCATGACCTATTTTGGAGTTTCTGGCCCGGGTTGGTTAGCTGCCGGGGTCTGTGGGTTTAATCTCATTTTGGCGTTTTTTATTCTGGGAGAAAGTCGAAAACCCGATTCTGATCCGGTCGAGCCACCTCCTAGATTGGGGCAAATGAGGCGGGTTTTGCGGCACCCTCAGTTGCGTGGTTTAATAGGGGTATTTTTCATGGCAACATTTTGCTTTACGTGTTTTGAGTCCACTTTTGCTGTGCTATTCGCTGGAACCAAGGATTCGCCAGGTAATTATACGTTTTCAAGTCCGATTAATTTAAAGGAAGGAGAACGAATGCGAAGTGAGATTTACGATGGCCTTGAAATAAGAAAAGGTGAACCAATCGCTATTACAAGTCAGGGGGATAGCATAAAGGCCTCTTCCACAGGGCGGGTTGAGCAACTGAAAAATGGTGGGTGGATAATCGATGATACCAAAACTAAAGCATATTGGTTAATGGCTTTTTGTGGTATTATCGGGGCAATAGTACAAGGTGGGTTTATTGGGCCTTTGGTGAAAGTGGCAGGAGAAAAAATATTGATTATCAGCGGCCTTTTTTTTGTAGGGTTGAGTTTATCTTTTATTCCATATTGTAATGATAAGACCGGACTGCCCTTACTTATTATTGTCTTGAGTATTTTTGCCATAGGTTCGGGTGTTTACCGTGCTCCAACTTTTGGGCTTATATCTCTTAACGCCCCAGATTCTCAACAAGGTGAAGTTATGGGCGTAACACAGAGTATTGGAAGTTTGGCTCGCATAATTGGCCCGTTGTTTGCCTTAGGGTTTATGGATATTAAGCCTGAGTTGCCATATTTAATTTGTTCTGGGATTGCAATTATAACGGCTCTTTTTGGGTTTAAGTTCATCGGCTCGACCAATAATTCAGCTTCTCCATAAAATATTGATGTTAAAAAATATAATTTTCGATTGGTCGGGAACTCTTGTAGATGATTTGGAGGCAGTTCGGGTATCGACCAATTATGCTCTTTCCAAAGAAGGGTTTCCTGAAATGACAATGAGTCAGTTTCGTTCTGAATTCAGCCTGCCTTTTGACGCGTTTTATCGCCGGGTTGCTCCGAGTGTTACGTTGGANAATATAGAGANATGGTANAGGGAAAAGTTTATTGAAGAGCAGAAAAATATAAGGCCTTTGCCGTATGCGGAATTGTTCTGTAATTTTTGCATNGAAAAAGGCATAAAAACTTTTTTGCTTAGCACCGTTAATGCTGACCACTACCATGAACAGTCCAAAAAAATACGATTTAACTTCGATAAGGAGTATGTCGGNGTNATGGACAAACGAANNAAGATCGCTGNCATTCTGANTGATAATCAACTATGTCCAGAGGAGACNATTTTTATTGGGGATATGCAGCATGACATAGAAACTGCANAGNTAGGAAAAATTGGATCATGTGCGGTACTTACAGGATATAATAAGCGNAGCCAGCTTGAGAAGGTGAGNCCCGATATGATCGTNGATAACCTTGGGCAGTTAAAACAAGTCNTTGAAGAGGCTGACTTTAAATGGCCTCCNANATAANTCTATGAGCGTTANTGACATTATTACTATTTCTGACATGGAGGTCTACTGCCGTATTGGAGTTCCTGATGAAGAACGATTGCAAGACCAACGATTATTAATCACTTTGAAGTTGGAATATAACTTCAAAGGAGCATCTGCAAAAGATGACATAGGCCAAACGATTGATTATCACGCGGTATATTTACTGGTGAAGAGGATTTGTTCTGCCCGAGAACGAAAGTTGATCGAAACCTTAGCTGAAGACATAGCTTCAAGTATTTTGCATGATTTTGATGCGCGGTGCGTTCGGGTAAAAATTAAGAAATTTATTCTTCCTGAAACAAACTATACGGCTGTAGAGATAGAACGCTCTCATGGCGCATAAACTGTTAAAAAGATCACTGATTTTCGTCTAATTATAATATAAAACACTAAATCTAGTTTTAAAATAGGGTGTTTTAACTTGCCGCGAGTGTCATATAGCTGTTAATAACTCGCTCCCATGGCCTCAATTGGACGTTTTCAAAAGGGTGAGGATATATTCTATGCAAAGGTGGTCGACGGAAAGCTTTACAAGCTGAAAGGGGACGTATTTGGGTCCCCATCTTTTGTGAAAAAGCCCGTTAGCCCGACAAAGGGTATACGGACTCTAGTTCCGGTAACTCCCAGCAAGGTCATTGCTGTTGGGTTAAATTATGCAGATCACGCTCGCGAATCGAATCTTACGCCTCCCGAGCAGCCATTATTCTGGCTAAAATCTCCCGCTTCTCTCATCCCTGATGGAGGGAAGATTGAGTTGCCTTTCCCCAGTCATCGAAACGATTTCGAAGCTGAGCTGGCTATTGTGATAGGCAGGAAAATACGGAATGTTTCACCTCAAGCAGCCGGTCGCTATATTTATGGTTATACAGCTGCTCAAGACATTAGCGATCGAGATATTCAGCAAAGCGAAAGCCAATGGGCTCGTGCCAAGAGCTTTGATACATTTACTCCGCTTGGTCCGTACATTGAGACTAAAATTGATCCCCAAGACCTCACCATTCAGCTGTTTCAAAATGGGCAGTTGCGACAGAATTCCCACACGAGCCAGATGATCTTCTCTTGCGCGCAGCTTGTTAGTTTCGTTTCTACGAACATGACGCTCCTCCCCGGGGACATTATTCTTACTGGAACACCCAGTGGTGTAGCCCCAATCGAAAGCGGAGATCGTCTAGAGGTGCGCATAGGCCAAATGCAGGCTTTGTGCAATGCGGTGAAGTAATCTTTACCTTCGGTAATTTCATCGTTAAAGCTATCGAAGTTCATGCGCTGGAGTAACACGTTTATACCTACCCTTAAAGAGGCACCGGCCGAAGCTGAGATTGTGTCACACCAACTACTGCTTAGGGCCGGGTTGGCACGTAAATTAGCAGGAGGGCTTTACACGTTTTTACCAGCCGGAATTAAGGTTCTACAAAAGATTGAAGCAATAGTACGTGAGGAAATGAATAAAGCAGGGGGGCTCGAGGTTTTGATGCCTGCCGTGCAGCCGCCTGAAATTTGGAAAGCAAGTGGACGCTATGAACATGCAGCGGACGTACTGTTTAAGGTTTCAGATAGTAAAGGCAGAGAGTGGCTTTTAGGTCCTACTCATGAAGAAGTTATTACATCAATAGCTTCAACTGAAATCAGTTCTTACCGGCAATTGCCTGTTAATTTCTACCAAATTCAAACGAAATTTAGGGATGAAATACGGCCACGTTTTGGGCTTATGCGTGCTCGGGAGTTCATCATGAAAGATGCCTATAGTTTTGATGTTTCGGATGGGGATGCTTTGGTTAGTTATCAAAAAATGTATGATGCCTACGTTCGTATTTTTGACCGTTGTGGGCTTCATGCGTTCCCTGTAGAGGCTGACACGGGTGTTATGGGTGGGTCGCACTCTCATGAATTCATGGTTCCAGCTGAAAATGGTGAGAGCGAGGTTGTTTATACAGAAGACGGATCTTATAGTGCGAATCTGGAAAAAGCAGTTTCCTCTGGCCCATGTTCTTCAACTCCTAATAAATGCACCGGTTCNCCAGAAGAACTTGAAACCCCTGGGGTTAAAACCATTGAGGATTTGACTAAGCCTCCTTTCAACGTGCCGGCAATGTTGCAAATAAAGACGCTTGTTTTTATTACCGAAAAAGAGCCGGTAATCGTCTTGTTGCGTGGTGACGATGAAGCCAATGAGGCAAAGTTAGCNGTAGCCTTTGGGACTCCCATTTATAGGCCTGCAGAACCTGATGAAATTAAAGATGTACTAGGGGCTAGTCCGGGCAGTTTAGGGCCGCTCGGCATAAAGGACGTAAAAGTTTTTGCTGACAACCAGCTTGAAGAAGCTGCTGGGATGGTAACCGGCGCTAATAAGGATGGTTTTCACAAAAGAAATATTAANGTTAAAAGGGATTTGCAGGGCCTTGTTTTCTCAGATCTNCGGACAGTCAGAGAAGGAGAGCTAACCAGCGACGGACAGCCCGTAAAAATTAAAAGGTCCATTGAGGTAGGTCACGTATTCAAACTGGGAACCAAGTATTGTAAAGCGCTTGATGCAAGCTTTCTCGATGAAANTGGAAAAAAGCAATTTCCAGTCATGGGTTGCTATGGGCTGGGTGTTACACGGACTCTNCAAGCAATTATAGAATCTAGTCATGATGAAAATGGGATTGTGTGGCCTATGGCCATAGCTCCTTGGCAAATTTGNATTACGGCACTCGATATTGAGCCGGATGGGCCGGTAATGAAATCAGCCGGTGAAATTTATGACCANCTCTTGGGTTCAGGNTTCGATGTCATACTTGATGATCGGGATCTTCGTCCTGGTNTTAAATTCAAGGATTCTGAGTTGATTGGTTTTCCTTTACGGGTGGGGATAGGCTCTAAATCCCTTAAAGATGGCAATGTTGAGATTTTTGTGCGCGCCAGTGGCGAGAAAATAACTGTTCCTGTAGATCAGGCAGCTTCTAGAATAAAGGCCATTTTGGCCTAATGTTTAAACTACTAAAAACTGATACTCATTCTCGGGCGCGGCTCGGCGCTCTTATGACGGCACACGGCATGGTGGAAACGCCGGTGTTTATGCCAGTGGGCACGAGGGCTACCGTCAAGACACTCGATAATGCAGACCTTCAAAACATTGGAGCGAGAACTATTCTTGGTAATACCTACCACTTAAATCTTCGACCGGGAATGGACGTAGTTCGNGCGGCAGGNGGTTTGCATTCGTTCATGAACTGGAATGGCCCAATATTAACTGATAGTGGAGGGTTCCAGATATTTAGTTTGTCCAAGATTGCTAAAATCCGGGAAGATGGGGTGGAATTTAAATCACACATTGATGGAAAAAAGCTCTTCCTTGGGCCTGAGGAGTCCATGGAGATACAGCGGCATCTAGCTAGTGACATCGCTATGGTCTTTGACGATTGCCCTCCGTACGGTGCCTCAAAGAAAGATGTCAGTTCTGCAATTGATAGAACGCATCGTTGGGCANTTAAGTGTTTTAATCAGCCTCGGGCAGATGGACAGTTAGTCTTCGGCATTATTCAAGGTGGTTGTTATGAGGATTTAAGGANGCAAAGTGCTGCAGAAATTACGGCTATCGAATTTGACGGTTATGCCATTGGTGGGTTGAGTGTTGGTGAGCCGGAGCCGGAAATGTTAAGAATTGCTGAATACACAGCACCAATGATTCCCGCTAACAAGCCACGGTATGCTATGGGGCTGGGGACACCGGCTCAACTAGTAGAGCTTGTCGCCAGAGGTGTTGATATGTTTGATTGCGTTTTGCCAACGCGTGTTGCGCGCAATGGTACTGCGTATACCTTTACCGGGGCTTTTTCCCTTAAGAGCAGTCAATTTAAGAATGATTTCCAGCCGATAGACCAACAGTGTGATTGTTTTGCCTGTGTTCAGCATTCCCGATCTTATATCCGACATCTGCTTAATGTGGATGAGATACTCGGCTTAAGACTGTTAACAATTCATAATCTGCGGACGTACATGAGGTTGATGCAGCAGATAAGGGAACATATTGCTAATGGGACATTTCAAAGTTTTAGGCAAGAATTTAAAGNAAATTATCGGCCGACCAATCGTGTGGCTGAGCAGCGAAAANCGGGNTAGAAACNAGCTAAATGCTTGCAAAAAGGCTTTTTATAAATAGGATTTGCCGTCTTTGATTTCAAGATAATGGATATNTCTTTATTCGANGTTTTGTTAGGGTCGGCAACAGCTCCATCTGACGGTCAGGNTGGTGGNCCTGCNTGGATTACTTGCCTTATGCCGGTCGCCTTTCTTGGTATTTTTTATGCGCTTTTGATTCGGCCNCAACAACAGCAACAGAAACAGCATNCCAAAATGGTAGAGGAGCTTAAAAACGGCGATCGAGTAGTCGCTTCAGGNATGGTTGGCACAGTTGTTACCGTAAAGCAGAAAACAATCACACTCCGCACTGGTGAGTCTAAACTTGAACTAATGAGAACTTCCGTTGAGCGAGTGCTTGAAGGGGACGATGATTTAAACAGTTAAGCACGATGAGGAAAACCCCAATTTTTGGCAGATTTGTATTAGTGGCCATCCTTGCTGGCTGGACATTCTTNGAATGGTATCCNCCAGGAGGAGAAAATTTAATAGATGCCTTTGAGAAGTCTGCCTCCAAGCAGGAAGTGAAGGAGGAGANGGCATTGATAGTTAATTCCCTCAGAAATTTTGCATCAAAAATTAACGAGGGTGATGAACTGCCTTTAACGGGCAAAAATAGTTGGATGGAGGCCNTTGGNGAGGCGGACCTGAGAGAGTTGCTTCCTGAGAAAACAAACGGNNTGATAAGCCAACTGGAACTTAATGAGGAGATATGGACTCAAGAATGGAGAGACTTAGACGTCACGATTAAGGAAAATATAAANCGGGCCATTCTGGCTCGTGTTCAAAAAGAATCTGAAGGGAAAGTTAAGCTAGGGCTGGACCTTAAAGGGGGTACGCAATTTGTTGTTCAGGTGAAGCCTAAAAAGGACGAGCAAGGCNAGGATTTGCCCATTACCTCAGATCAGCTCACCAAAGCGNNGGAGATCATGCGCANGAGAGTGGATGCGTTTGGGGTCGCCGAGCCNCTTATACANACTNCTGGTGATGANAAAATTATTATTCAGGTTCCCGGGCTTTCGCAGTCTAATCGGGACCGGGCGCGTAAGACGATATCCGAAGTAGCAAAATTGGAATTTAGGCTAACACACCGNGATAGCGATGCATTGGTAAGGTCAGGTGAAGATTTTGTCCCAGGGGCGACCTACATGTCCTACACCCAAAAGCGGAAAGTAGACGGAAAAGAGCAGTCAACCACCATTTCGCACTATGTTCTAAATGAGGTGGCNCTTTCAGGCAGCCATATCAAAAGTGCGAGCGCCCGTCCNAATGAATTAACCAATTCTCCTGAAATTCACTTCACCCTNGATNCTTTGGGTGCAAACAAATTTGCTAAAATTACGGAGACTCATAAGGCCAGAGAAGCGGGNGGAACNGATCCGCGCCTNCTTTGTATTGTGTTAGATGGAGAGCTTATTTCGGCCCCTTCAATAAACAGTCGGATACACGCNCGCGGNCAGATNACTGGCAACTTTGAGCCNGATGAAGCTAAGGCGCTGGCNAACTCACTGGAAAACCCACTCGAAAATGAAGTGAAAATAGTCGAAGAGCGGGATGTTGCGCCTTCGCTCGGGCGAGATTCAGTCGCCAAAGGTTATAAGGCTGCAATCTGGGGCTTGGCTGCAGTTGCTGTATTCATGTTGATTTACTACTTGCTTAGCGGAGTTCTTGCTAACTTTGCTCTAGCTTTAAACATATGCATGATTTTGGGGATTCTCTGTTGGTTTGACGCAACTTTGACTCTCCCAGGTATTGCAGGGGTGGTCCTGACCATCGGTATGGCGGTAGACGCAAATGTTCTTATATTTGAACGTATTCGTGAAGAGCTAGGGGTAGGTAAATCATTAAAGGGGGCGATTGCCTCTGGTTATGACAAGGCCTTTGGAACAATTTTCGATGCAAATATTACTACTTTAATTGCTTCAACCATACTCATTTATATGGGTAAAGGGCCAGTTCAGGGGTTTGGTGTGACTCTAACAATTGGCATTTTGACAAGCATGTTTACAGCACTAGTTGCGACTCGGTTGGTGTTTGATGCATTATTGAATATGGGTGTCATTGGCACTGATGGTTCCAAGAAGCTGGTGCATTTGAGAAGTTCGGTCGGCTTGCCGAAAATCGACTTTTTAAAATATAAGTGGCCGGCCTTAGGTTTGTCCCTGGTTTTGATTGGGAGCGGGATCATTTATGGGTTAATTAAGGGTAAGGACAGTCTGTTGGGTGTGGATTTTCAGGGTGGATTTAGTATGGTGGTTAAATTGGTTGATCCGGCTAAAGCAGGTAGCCTTAATGATGATATTAAATCTGGTGAAATGCGTAAAAAGTTATCAAAAGCAACCCAGATTGGTGAGGCGCAAATTCAGCCCCAGCTGCAAGCTGATATGGACACCAAAGAACAAACGCTACGGGTCGATTTTCCGGATTTTGAGCTAGATAAGGCCGATGTTAATTCAGGGCTTAGGGATGCGGCAAAGCTAATGGATGAAGCACTGATAGATTACTACGGTGATATATTGCCGGTAAACTGCAGTTTAGAAATAACGTTTAATCAGGATAAGATTGCATTAATTACTGAGGATATAGAATCAGGTTCGATGCAAAAACAAGCTACAGAAAATCTGGAAATTGAGGCAGATTCACTGAAATTGTCACTTGAGCCTGCAGAGGGGAGCCCTAAAACACTGGTTGCCAGTTTCCCTCTTGGCTCCGAAAAGAATCGTCCTGATTTGATCTTGAATGCCTTGAATGACGCTTATCCGGACCTGGCCCTTAAAATAAATAATACCAATAACGAGCTTCTGAGAGAAAAGCTTGATAAAGTAGGGCCGAGTGTTAGCGGTGAAATACAGAAATCCGCGGTTATAGCAGTGTTACTCGCTCTTTTTGGAATACTTGTGTACGTGGCGTTTCGGTATGAGTACTCATTTGCAGTTGCTGCTGTTATAGCAGTTTTACACGATGTTGCAGTGACGGGCGGGCTATTCTTTCTTTCCGGACGTGAGCTCAATGCTCCCATCGTGGCAGCAACGCTAACAATCATTGGATTTTCTATTAATGACACGATTGTTATTTTTGACCGGATACGTGAAAACCTGCGCATGGGGTCGCGAGGCTCATTCGCAGATGTTATAAATAAGTCACTCAATCAGACCCTTGCTCGCACGGTCATTACTTCTGGCACAACCTTGCTATCAACGGCGACTTTGTATTTCTTTGGTGGNACTGTTATTAATGATTTTGCCTTTATGTTTCTTGTAGGGGTTATAGTCGGCACCTATTCTTCGGTATACATCGCTTGTGCCGTTGTGTTGAAGTGGCATGAGGGTAAGCGGCCGGAGCTTGCGGCTCCCACTGTTGATGAAGATCCGGTTCCGACAATGTCCTAATGTTTGCAGCAACCAGTGTTGGGTTGGTTCACTATAGCGTTTTCACGCTAGCTGTAATATTGGTTCTCGCCGTAGATTTAGGCGTCTTCAATCGTACNCCTCACAAGGTTTCTTTTAAGGAAGCGCTAGCCTGGAGTTCTCTTTGGTTTTCAGTGTCGATGCTGTTTGGGATTTTTGCGATCCCGGAAGTTTATTCGGCTGATGTATCNGGAGCAAAGCGCATCGAATTCTTAACCGGGTATGTTNTGGAATTATCATTGTCGATGGATAATGTTTTCGTAATTGCGTTAATTTTTTCCTACTTCAAGGTTAAAAGTGAATTTCAGCATAGAGTGCTGTTTTGGGGCATCCTAGGTGCTCTGATAATGCGTGGGTTAATGATAGGAATAGGTGCTGCTGCGGTGGCTAAATGGGGTGCAATTCTTTATGTGTTCGGAGTTTTCTTNTTAATTACCGGAATAAAAATGCTGTTTACCAGTGAGGATGATAGTGTCGAGCCTGAGAATAATATTCTGGTGAAGATAGCCCGGAAATTCTTTCCAGTGCATGACCAGTTTGAAGGGGAGAAATTCACGGTAAAAATTGATGGAAAGACAATGTTAACGCCAATGGCGATTGTGTTAATAACCATAGAATCAACCGACGTTGTTTTTGCCGTGGATTCAATCCCTGCTATATTTGCCGTCACTACTGATCCTTTCATCGTCTTTACATCNAACATGTTTGCGATTCTTGGGCTGCGTTCGCTCTACTTTGTTTTAGCGGGGGCCATTGAATATTTCCATTACCTCAAATATGGNCTTGCCCTTGTGCTNGCCTTCATAGGTGCAAAAATGCTTTTACATCATTGGATCAAGAATACATTTGGTGAAATCCCTCACTGGCTTCCGCTTGCTGTTGTGGGTGCAATCCTTGCCGGCAGCATGGTTGCGTCCATTGTTCACAAAAAAGGTTCAGATAACGGAACGGCAGAAGAATAGTTTAGTTTTAAAGAATGGTNAAATATGCCGCGGATCAGATGGCTTATAACTGGTATTGTTTTTTTAATTCTCGGAGTCATAGGTCTCTTTCTCCCGATTTTACAGGGAATTTTGTTTATTGTTATAGGTCTAATGTGTCTTTCAAAAAGCTCAGCGACCGTGCGGTTAAAGAAGATTCAGTTCAAAAAGAGATTTCCTAGGCTAGGAGCAAAACTTTTTTTTCTTGAGGAGAAAGCCCGTGCCTGGCGAAGGCGGAAAAAGGATAAGACCAAAGAGTGAAGCGTAATTGGAACATATGTTCACCGGATGAGACTGTTGTAGATGCTCTGGTTAAAGGCCTGAATGCTAATAAACTATTATGCCAATGTTTAGCGAATCGAGGGCAGGAGGATACAAAATCAGCTAAACGATTTTTGTCCCCAAAATTAGCTGATTTATCACCCCCTGAATTAATTCCTAATCTTTCAGATGCAGTGCTTCGCCTGTTTGAGGCCCGACGTAAAAAAGAAAGAATCGTAGTGTTTGGTGATTATGATGTTGATGGAATTACTTCCACAGCAATCCTAATTCAATCAATGGGCGAACTGGGTTGGAATATTTNCAGTTATCTTCCGGACCGTATGGATGAAGGTTATGGGCTTACGTCTGATGGCGTTAAGAATTGTATAGATAAACATTCGCCGCACCTAATAATTGCAGCAGACTGTGGTTCAACCTCAGTTAAAGTTATCGAGGATTTAAATCGCCAGGCAATTGACGTTATCGTGTTAGATCACCATCAGGTTTGTGATCCGCCGCCAAAGCCATATGCACTGGTTAACCCAAATATAAGTTTAGCAGAAGGTAGTGAGTTGCGTGATCTTTGTACTGCCGGCTTAGCATTTAAATTAGTTCATGGACTGGTCAAGCATGGCAGAGAAAATAATGAGGCTGATTTCGAGAAGTATGATATTCGTCTTTTACTGGATCTTGTCGCATTAGGCACTATTGCTGATATGGTCCCATTAACCGGCGAGAACCGCATATTGGCTTTCAAGGGTTTGCAGCAGTTAAACCGCACTAAAAGGCCGGGTTTAATAGCATTAATAAATACTTGTGGAATTAAAGGATCAATTACGCCTTACGAAGTTGGTTTTCAGTTGTGCCCACGATTAAATGCGGCTGGTAGATTAAAAAAGGCGACCGCATCACTTGATTTAATAATGGCTGCCGATGAGAAATCTGGAGTCGATTTGGCAACAGGTTTGGATAAAAATAATCAAGATCGACAGAGGATTGAAAAAGAAATAACCCGAAAGGTTAAGGATCAGTTAACAAGTGATTTTGACCCTTCCAATGACTTTGTTATTGTGGCAGGGGAGCCAGGGTGGAACATCGGGGTTATTGGTATTGTCGCATCAAAAATTCAGAGAGAATTCTATCGTCCAACTTTTATTTTGGGCGGTAACCCTGACGATATGCGTGGTTCAGGCCGCAGTATTAAAGGTTTTGATTTATGCGGGGCACTTGATGAGTGTGCAGATCATCTGATTAGGCATGGAGGGCATGCGATGGCTGCCGGGATTACTTTGAAGGTGGATAATATTGAATCATTTCGAGAACGATTAAATTCGGTCGCCAGTGAGATGCTGGATGATGCGGATCTGGTTCCTTCATTACGACTTGATGCTGTTTGTTCTCTTGGAGAACTCAATCTGTCTATTGTGGATTCGCTGGAATCGCTCCAACCATTAGGCCAATCGCTGCCTTTGGTGCAAGCAGCAGTGTTAAATGTTGAATTATTCACTGAAATTAAATGGATGGGATCGGAAAAGCAGCATGCAAAATTAATTGTTACCGACGGTGATGTTAACACTGAGGTGGTTTGGTGGAATGCGGAGGGACAGCCTCAGCCATCAGGTCGGTTTGATTTAGCCGTTCAGCCTTCGGTAAATCTTTGGAGGGGTAGGAGATCAGTGCAATTGAAGTTACTCGACTGGCGTCCATCAAGTTGACATATTTGGTTATGGTTACTGCTGTTATTGTCGCTGCTGGCAGCAGCAAGCGAATGGGGGATGATGTAGATAAGCTATTCCTTGAAGTGCAGGGTTTGCCGGTGATTGGTCATACTTGGAAAACATTTGACGCACATCAATTAGTCAGTGAAATCATTATTGTTGCGCGAGAAGAAGCCCAAGGGGCCTTTGACCAACTAGCTCCTAATTTGAACCTTCAAAAACCATACCGTTATGTCAGGGGGGGGGATGAGAGGCAGGATTCTGTCCGCAATGGGATCTCGGCAGTTTGTAGCGAAAGTCGAATTATTGCTATTCACGATGGGGCGAGGCCTTGTGTAGATAAAGAAACAATCACAAATACAATTAAGGCAGCAGAGGAAGGCGGGGCAGCAGTGGCGGCATCAAAAATTATTGATTCAATAAAGCTTTCTGATGGGGAGGGCAGGATTAGCCAAAATATAGACAGAACTAATCTTTGGTCAGTGCAAACACCTCAGGTTTTCAAAACCGACATAATCGTAGCAGCTATGAAGGCAGTTGCCGATGAAGGAATATTAGTAACAGATGATACATCTGCCTGCGAGCTAATTGGTCAGTCAGTTGTTTTAATAGAATCAAAAAATCCAAACCCAAAAGTAACCACAGATTCCGACTTAGCATTTGTGAGTTTTTTGCTAAAGCGTTAGCTACAAATAATGATCGATTCTCTTTTACATTTTTTCCAATGAATAAACCTATTCTAAATATTTTCCTTATCGTTGTCTTGGGAGTAAACCTCTATGTAGGGCACAAAAATTTTGCCGGCAGCGCGGCTGCAACCGATAATAAAAATGCAGAATCTCACATGGCGAAATTTGCCCACGTCATCGATCAAGTACGTAAAAATTATGTGGATGAAAATAAGGTTTCATATGAAATCCTGTTAGACGCAGCTCTGGCGGGGATGCTTTCAAGTCTGGATTCCCACAGTGGGTATATGTCAGCCGATCGTCACAAGGCTTTGATTGACGACACTCGTCAGGAGTTTGGCGGCATCGGGATTGTGGTGAGCATTAGAAATGATTGGCTTACCATCATTGCCCCCATGGACGACACACCTGCGTCAAGAGCTGGGCTGCAGTCCGGCGATCGCGTCATTAAAATTATGAATAAGAGCACTCAAGGTATTACTATAGATGAGGCGGTAAAGTTAATGCGGGGGAAAGTTGGGACGGAGGTGAATGTTACTGTTTTCCGGCCTTTAAAGGAGGAGACCAAAGAATTTTCCTTAAAGCGTGAGCGTATTCAGACTAAGACTGTTAGAGATATCAATGGAAAAGGAGAATATCCCATGATTAAGCCTGATATTGGTTATGCAAGGATTTCAGGTTTTTCAGAAAATACGGCGGATGAACTTGAGGAAGCACTGATTCAAATGGAAGCTAATGATGTCAAAGCTTTGGTCCTTGATTTACGGGATAATCCTGGTGGGCTCCTCCCACAATCAGCCCGAGTAGCTGAAAAGTTCATACAAAAAGATCAGTTAATTGTTTCAACAGAAGGGCGGAATCAAAGAGAACAAGAGCAGTTTAAATCAAAATCACTGATGCACCGCACTTTACCATTAGTTATCCTCGTCAACAGCGGAAGTGCGAGTGCATCTGAAATAGTTGCAGGTTGCTTACAGGATCTTAAAAGAGCTGCGCTGGTAGGTTCAAAAACTTTTGGTAAGGGGTCCGTGCAAAGCATTCTTCCCATGCGTGATGGATCAGCACTCCGGTTGACCACTGCAAAATATTTTACTCCCAGTCATCGTGTGATTCATGAGGCCGGCATTGAGCCAGATTATAATGTTGAGATGTCACCAGACCAAATGCGTGACATTATGATGAAACGATCTCCCGGTGTTTTAGAGAGTCTTGCTGAAGAAGACCGTCAACGTGTCACCGAAGCTAAAGACCCGCAGCTGGAAAAGGCTCTTGAGATATTAGCGGGTGCCATTAAGGAAAAAAATTAGCATGCGTCTTTTGGCTCTCGAAACCTCTTGCGATGAGACCAGTGCTGCCATTATCGAAAATAATGCTGTATTATCTAATGTAGTTTCGTCGCAAATTGAAATTCATTCAGAATATGGAGGTGTAGTACCTGAGCTTGCTACTCGAGAGCATTTGAAAAATCTGAAATCGGTAGTTAATGAGGCATTAGATAAAGCGTCTTGCGGAGTTAATGATTTAACGGCAGTTAGCGCTACACAGGGGCCGGGGCTTCCCCCCGCGTTGATGGTGGGATGGAAAGCGGCGCAGGCTTTTGCCTATTCAATTGATAAGCCTTTAATTGGGGTAAATCACGTTGTGGCACATTTGTATTCACCCTGGTTTTCAGAGGGTCAGAAAGGAAAGTATTTAGATAATGTTGAGCCCAATATTTCACTAATAGTGAGCGGTGGGCACACGGTGTTGGCTAGGGTAAATGGGCCATTGAATCACGTAATAATTGGGCAAACAAAAGATGATGCGGCTGGTGAGTGCTTTGATAAAACAGCAAAACTTCTCGGGCTCAGCTATCCAGGTGGCCCAGAGATTGATAAGTTGGCAAAAGGGGGTAATCCCAAGGCATACGATTTTGCTAGGCCGATGTTAAATCAGGAGAATGATGATTTTAGCTTTAGCGGNCTTAAAACTTCAGTGAAGTATTTCTTAATAAAAAACTCTTCTCTGCTCCTCAACAACGATAAGTTGCCGGACTTATGCGCGAGTATTCAGGCCGCTATCGTCGAGGTTCTATTGGTAAAAGCGCTGCGTGCAGCAAGGAGAGCAAATTCTAAATGTATTACAATATCAGGAGGGGTTGCCCGTAATTCATATTTACGATCAGAATTTCAAAGAGAATGTCGTGATAGAGATATCGTGCTGAGAATTGCCGCCCCAGATTTGTGTACGGACAATGCTGCTATGATTGGCCTATTGGCCAATCTAATATACGAAAAGGGAAATTTTTCAAATAACCCTGATGATGATATCAAGCCTAATTGGAATATTAATTAATCTTCGTTTGGTGGCTATATCTTATTTGCAAAATCGGATAAACGAACCAGAGCTTGGTCCAAATTTTCCATGCTGGTTGCATAGCTAATACGTATATAGTCATCGGAACCGAAGGCAATTCCTGGTACTGCAGCAACCTTTGCCTCAGATAAGAGTTTTTCGCAGAACTCAGTTGATTTCAATCCGGTTGTCGAAATATTGGGGAACAGGTAGAAGGCTCCTTGTGAGTTGACGCAGGTAATATTTTTCATTCCGTTTAATCGGTCGTAGGCGTGCGTTCGTCGTTTATTAAATTCTAAGCTCCATTCTCTAATATGATCTTGAGGTCCATTTAGGGCTTGTACAGCCCCGGACTGGGCAAACGAGGTAGGGTTACTTGTGCTATGACTTTGCAGGGCATTGATTGCTTTTGCGATAGGCTTGGGGGCGGCTAGAAAGCCGATTCTCCACCCGGTCATAGAATATGCTTTTGCTAAACCATGGACAATAATTGTGTGTGCCTGATGTTCATCGGAACAGGAAGCCACACTTTGGAATTGGGCGTCATCATAGATAAGTTTTTCATAAATCTCATCGCTCATGATAAGCACCCCATTGTTAACGCATATATCCCCTAATTTCCGTATTTCTTCAGGCGAATAAACAGAGCCAGTTGGGTTGCTTGGAGAATTAAGGATAAAAATGCGGGTCTTATCTGTAATGGCTGCCTCAAGTTGTTCTGGAGTTATTTTAAATTCATTTTTGTCTGTGGTTTCAACGATCACAGGTTTTGCTCCTGCAAGCTTTACCATTTCTGGATAGCTCAGCCAATAAGGTGCGGGGATAATAACTTCATCTTCGCTATCACAAATCGCCATCATGACGTTGTAGCACGAGTGTTTTCCGCCACATGAAACAATAATTTGGTCTGGGTCGTAGGAAAGACCATTCTCCCTTTCAAATTTCATGGAGATTGCTTCACGCAANTCNGGNGTTCCTGCAGCAGGTGTGTATTTGGTNAACCCATCATTTAAAGCTTTGATTGCTGCGTCTTTTATGTGCTGAGGAGTGTCGAAATCAGGTTCTCCTGCCCCNAGTCCAATAACATCTTCACCGGCAGCTCGGAGTTCCTTAGCTTTAGCTGTAATAGCCAAGGTCATGGAGGGCGACAGTGAGCCGGCACGATCAGAGAGTTTNTAATCCATCGCGGCGGAGGGTAAGGAGGAGAAAGATTTATCGCAAGATTGAATCAACGATAGATTAAAAGATCCATTAANCNTTGGCCTTTACTGGTAAAGGTCCACTTTTGGCCNCGCTTAAAAAGTAATCCGCTGCAGCGATGTTGGTTGTATACTTTTTCATCAACNTCAAGAACGNTATATTTACCTTGTGGCGTTTGCTTTGTNTCATAAATGGGTTCGGCTCTAAGGGGNANCCCCGAAAAATTAAGAGATACGTCCCATGCTAAGGGTTCTCTCTNGCCGCTTANATTAAAGCAAAGTTGGTTGTACCTCTCAAAGTAGTCGATTTTTTTGCGGTAAACGCGNACTCGGCACAGTAATGNCTCAGAGGCAAGTCGTTCTACGAAGTCTATCTTGTCGGATTGATCTGCTATGAGGATTTCGGCTGGGTCCAAACCCAATAGGTTTAATCCGCTCCAATTGCCATGGTGGTTCTTCCCGTCTTTGTACCAAGTTGGGAACCAATTTTTAAAATTNGAGTTAATCTGGACTCCTATCTCAAAATGTAAATGGGCCCGCCAAATTTCAATTTTTTCGCGGGTATTTGCAGTTCTCCCGAGGATACCCAGTTTTTTTCCACCGTTTAATTGNATGCCAATTTTAATATTTTGGCCAATTTCACTCAGGTGAGCGTATAATGAGTAGAAACTAAAACCATTAAGATTATGGTAAAGCACGACGTATTTTCCATAATTNGAAGTGGCTATATTACGATTAACATGGACTACGGCACCGTTAAATACAGCCCGTACTGGATCAGTTGGCTCATTGTTTTGGTCGCGTTCGATACTTGCGATATCAATTCCCTCGTGAAGTCTGGACCCGTCGTTTCGCACGCAGCCGAAGGTTCCGCTAGTCCAAGCTTTAGCTTTTGTGGTNGGNGTGAAGAAACTTTCCGATCCGTTGTCCTCCAGCAGGGAGCGATTCTCGGTTGGGAAGGTAAAAATGGGTCGAAAAATATTCTCTGAAACAGCAGGCTGAGGCTGGGTTGCCGAGCTATGCTTTTCGTTCTCGCATCCCATGAAGCTGATAACTAGACAAAGAAGAGGCAGCCTGGAGGCGGCCAGAGCTGGGAGTATCTGTTGGTAAAAGGTGGTCAATGCTTCTGGCGGTGTGGGGGCTATTGGTTTAATAATCCTTTAAGGTATTATTTAATAGTTTTGTAATCTTTTCTGATTCATCCCTCGAGGCGTCGGGAGTGAATACNAAAGGGGTGCTGAATGTCTGGTTTATATAATGTGATCCAATGCACGTCATTTTGACCTTATTGGTTTTTGAATGATCGTCATTTGTGGCCAGAACAATNTAAAGCTGTCTTGATCTAAAATTTGTGGTTATGTGCTCCATGACCGATTGCCCGAGGGTCGTGAAATCCAGCTGAATTGCGTGAAGCCCATCCTGAGTATCGATCACTTTACTNNATGTAATCATTCCTGAATCTCCTCTCATNACTGGTTTTGGGTCTATGTATACAAGCTTTGGCTTTGCTTGATAGACCTTTAGCAATTGTGTCTCTTCTCCTTGTTGCGGGAATCCCTGGATGAACAAAGCTAATTGTGCTTTGTCTCTGCCTGTGTCAACGGAGTATTTTTTTACACAACCAAGCAAAGATGTTAGCAGAACAAAAGCTACGAAAATCAGGTGGGGTCGCAAAAACCATCTCATGCGTACCTGATACTATACTTCGGTTGGGTTATCAAATAACAGACAACCCACAAAGAATTCGAGTTATACACAATCGTATTTAGCTTTTCTCCGTTAATGTGGATGAGTGGGTGCAAAACTATAATGCGCTCTAAAAAACACCCAGTTTTTATTAAAGTATATAAAACCTATTGTTTACAACCTGTAAGTATAAGAACGTGGACAGCTATTATGGTATTGATAGTTTGNGTNCAGTTCCTTGAAAGAACAGAAGCGATTGGTCGACTTGTCGGCCGTAACTTCTCAGGATAAATCCCGGG
This sequence comes from Verrucomicrobiales bacterium, assembly GCA_002719595.1. GTDB lineage: Bacteria > Verrucomicrobiota > Verrucomicrobiia > Limisphaerales > UBA1100 > UBA1100. The sequence continues at coordinate 8,553 of PBEJ01000002.1, read as the reverse complement.
ATAACCGGGTAAAAGGGCGAGTGAGGCTGATGCGCTTGCCCCCTATCAAACCGTTCAGTTCGGTCAATTGGTGTGTGTTTAAATTTGCCCTGGTAAATTAAGATATGCATTTTGATTGGAGGAAACCGAGTGGGGAGAAGGCAAAGTTCACCTTGCAGTCCGCCGGAGTTCGCGCTCTGGTGAACGCGAATTAGACTTCAAGGGGGTCAGGGGTGCTGAGTTACGATAGGTAACTTGTAAGAAGATGCCCCGAGCTTGATTGATTGAAACTGAAGCATTTTGCTTACTCTATTGAGTATTTTATGACTGCCTCAATTAAGATTAATCCATCCAATTCTTANGCGAATTGGGTAGAGTTAGATGTTTAGGCCTGCTTCGGGCCTAATCGGAACACAGTTGCCAAATAGGTAGTGATTACCTACTGGGAGATCAGCACGGCAGAAACCAAAAATTGGTCAGAAATGGCCAGCCGGATGAAATCCTCCGAAAGGAGAACAAAAACCGGGGTTTGTGTCGGGATAGCCACGAGCCAAAGACGAAAGCCGTGAAAACTATCTGTAACCGTGGCGATGAAGCAAAAACTTTAGCGCTGCAAAGTAAATGAAATGGTAATCTGAGGGGTAAGAGGCGAGACCCGTGGCAGAGGCAAACGCGTCGTCAAAAACGATGGCTGACCTGTTGTCAAAGGGCTAGGACATGATTAGTTACTTGCTTGTCCCAGCTTGGTCCGCGAGTCAATGGCCGCAACCATTGGCTGTGTGGGCAAATAAACCTCACCCAATAATCCATGTGTTTAAAAAAGCATTGGACGGCCCTGCTATGAGGCCGACAACTCCGCAAGTCACGGAGAATAGCGTCGGGGAGCGATCGACCTTAAAAATTGGTGCCAAATGATCGCAATGGGAAAGAGCGCGTGGCGAGCGCCCACCCCCCAATTTGTCCCTTCCGGACTCGTTCTGGAAGGGACTTTTTGCTTATATTAATTGGTCTAATTTTTCCCGAAAAACCTTGCCCCCCCCGCACAACCATGTTCATTTCATTTAAACTTTTGAGGTTATGGGAAAGATTTACAACGATATAGTCGAGACTGTGGGAGGCACGCCACTAGTACGTCTTAACGCGGTTACCGAGGGTCTTGACGCCACGGTTCTTTTGAAGTGTGAGTTCTTTAATCCTCTGTCGAGCGTCAAAGATCGAATTGGAATGGCAATAATAGATGCTGCTGAGAGTGACGGAACTCTTAATCAAGATACAGTTATTATTGAGCCAACGAGCGGAAATACCGGTATTGCTCTGGCGTTTGTTGCTGCAGCTAGAAATTATAAACTTATTCTTACCATGCCGGAGAGCATGTCTTTAGAGCGGCGGACCCTTCTTTCAATGCTTGGGGCCGATTTAGTTCTTACTCCAGCAGCAAAGGGTATGAAAGGGGCAATTGCAATGGCTGAAAAACTGGCTAAAGAGACTAAAAACTCTTGGATTCCTCAACAGTTCAAAAACCCAGCTAACCCAGACATTCATCGCAAAACGACAGCTCTAGAAATCTGGGAAGATACTGAAGGGCAAGTTGATATCTTGGTTGCTGGTGTTGGAACTGGTGGCACCATCACTGGATGTGTGGAAGTTATTAAATCTAAAAAACCTGATTTTCAGGCTATTGCTGTAGAGCCGGCGGATTCACCAGTAATATCCCAAACCTTAGGAGGGGAAGACTTAACGCCTGGACCACATAAAATTCAAGGGACAGGGGCAGGTTTCGTGCCCGAGAATCTACACTTAAATGGCGCTGACGGTACTGAACAAATTGCAGAATGCATTAAGGTATCGAACGAAAACGCTTTTATAGTTGCCCGCGAACTTGCCTCAAAAGAGGGAATATTAGCCGGGATATCCACAGGAGCAAACGTTTGGGCCGCATTGGAAGTGGCTAAGAGGCCAGAAAATTCAGGAAAAACAATTGTTACGATCGGTTGTTCGACCGGTGAGCGGTACCTGAGTACACCGTTAGCTGAAGAATCGCGAAATAAGGTTTCAGAGTTAAGCGTTCAGGATCCTGATTCATAGAGTATTATTTAAAAATGGCAAAAAGGAGTTGCCAGTTTCAGATTTATCGACATAAATAAAGCGGCTTCACGCTTCCTCTCAAATTCAGTTTGCGAGGAAATCCCCGTTTGATGAAACTGAGGCAAAATTTCCTTAGTTATAAGTACATTCGCAGTTAACACCATTCAATTATGGCTAGAAATAATAAAGCTGATTACCCCGAAGAGGGAGAAGGTTATCTTGAAATTTCCGATAAGGGTTTTGGTTTCTTAAGATCTCCTGGTAACCGTTTTCAATCCAAGCCCACCGATATTTTTGTAACTCCAGATACAATCCGCCGGCACTACCTTCGTGAAGGCTGTTTTATTAAAGGTCGCCTTGTCCCTCCACACAAGGGTCATAGCCCTCAATTACGCGAGATCTTCAGCGTTAATGAGATGGATTTCAAAGACTACACAGAATGTTCACGCTTTGAAAATCTTACAACTATTGATCCAATCGAAAAATTTAATTTAGAAACTGACCCTGATATCATTGAAACACGTGTTATCGACTTGGTAACTCCCATAGGGAAAGGCACTAGAGGCTTAATAGTCGCGCCTCCCCGTACGGGTAAAACTACCGTTCTGAAACAGATATGCAACGCGGTCACAGCAAATCATCCTGATGTCAAAACCATTGTAATGCTGATCGATGAACGCCCTGAGGAAGTAACGGATTTCGAGCGCTCGGTTGAAGCGGAAGTCGTTGCCTCTTCAAATGACATGGATTTGGAGACCCATGTTCGCCTATCTAGATTTATGATCGAGCGCTGCCGTCGCATGGTTGAATGTGGGCAGGATGTGTTTGTTCTGATGGATTCAATTACTCGTATTGCCCGCGCATATAATAACGTCAAGGGCGGTAGCGGCCGCACGATGTCGGGCGGGGTAGATGCGCGAGCTCTTGAAATTCCCCGGCGAATGTTTGCTGCTGCCAGAAATATTGAAGATGGGGGTTCGCTGACTATCCTGGCCACAGCACTTGTTGATACCGGCAGTCGTATGGATGAGCTGATTTTCCAAGAGTTTAAGGGCACTGGTAATATGGAGTTGATTTTGGACCGAAAACTTTCTGAGCGAAGATTGTATCCCGCTATAGACATTCCAAAAAGTGGTACAAGAAAAGAAGAAAAGCTGTTCCCTGAAATACACCTTGATGCTATTCGAAAACTACGGCGAACCATGGTTGATCTAGATCCGATTAACGCGATGGAAACCCTAGTGGGAGCACTAAAGAAACATCCAACAAACGCAGAGCTTCTCACTAAACTTAAGACCTGATAAACTTCTTTATGGCTAACGCCAAAAGGGAAGAAACAGTTAAGGCTAAAAAAAGTCGTCCGACAGCTTTGTATTCACGGCCTCCGCTTGAACGGATGATGGAAATTCATGAGTCCGTTAAGCGCGGGAATTACCCTAATGCCAGCACTTTGGCTCGCAAAATGGAGGTAAGTACCAAAACTATACACCGTGATATTCAGTTCATGCGGGATAGGTGGGATTTGCCTATTGAATTTGATCCTGCCTACAACGGATTTAAGTATACGCGGCCAGTAGAATCATTCCCAATGCTTCAAATCAACGAAGGCGAGCTTTTTGCGCTTCTGATCGCCGAAAAGGCTTTGCAAAATTACCGTGGGACTGTTTTTGAAAAAAGATTATCAACAGCTTTTCGGAAAATAGCAGATTCTTTACCCGATGCTGTAAGCATTCACCTTAATGAGTGGGATGAAGCACTTTCTTTTCGGCATACAGGAGAGTCTAGGGTGGAAATTGAGGTTTTCGATGTGATCAGTCAGGCCGCAGCTAGATGTCGGCAAATCAAGATTCAATATCGAAAGCCAAACCAAAAAGCCGAAATACGAGTTATTGACCCTTACCAGCTCGCAAACATTAACAATGAGTGGTATTTGTATGCATTCGACCATAAACGATCTGAGATTCGGTGCTTTGCTCCAACCAGGATTCTTACTGTAGATTTCACAGGTAAAAAGTTCGAACGACCGGAAGGGTTTTCCTTGGACAACTATCTTGCGGATTCATTTGGCGTGTTCAAAGGCGATGAATGCTATGATGTAAGGGTGAAATTTTCGCGGGATGTTTCGCCTTTCATAAGGGAGAAAACTTGGCACCCCACCCAGCGGATCAAGGAGTACAAGGATGGCTCATTGGTGATTGAGATGCGTCTCAGCCACCTATCCGAAATCCGGAGATGGATTCTCGGCTGGGGCGGGCAAGCGATCGTTCTGGCTCCCGAAGAGTTGAGAGAATCTATCAAGTCTGAGGCTAAAGTAATTGTGGATAACTAATCGGGAATCCGCTTGGCTCCGGAGGTTGATTCACAGGAATATCCGCCCGTTCGCTAGTCGCGAACTAAGGAGGTTGAGATGTATCTTAAAAGTCTTAAAGCTATTGGGTTTAAGTCATTCGCAGATAAAACGACACTAAATTTTGAGCCTGGCATAACGGCTGTCGTCGGCCCTAATGGGTGCGGAAAATCTAATATTTCTGACGCCATACGCTGGGTGCTCGGTGAGCAATCGGCCAAAGCATTGCGTGGAGGCGAGATGGCGGATGTGATTTTTAGCGGCACAGATGGAGTTCGCGGCCGTAAACCTACGAGTATGGCAGAAGTATCAATCACAATAGGGGATGTAGATACTGAAAACCTCAAAGCAGCTGGTGTGGATTTGGCTTTTGCTGAAGTTACCGTAACTCGTCGTGTATTTCGTGACGGGGGAAGCGAATATTTTCTTAATGGTGCCTCTTGCAGGTTGCGAGATGTTCAGCAGCTGTTTATGGGCACCGGTGTTGGGCGTAATAGTTATAGCATAATGGCTCAGGGCCAAATAACTAACATTATCAAGAGCAAACCTTCAGAACGACGTGCTGTATTTGAAGAAGCTGCAGGGATAACTAAATTCAAGCAGCAAAAAAAAGAAGCTTTGCGTAAACTTGATTATACTGAGCAGAACTTGCTTCGACTTGAGGATACTATTCGTGAGGTTAAGCGTCAGATTGGGTCACTTCAAAGACAGGCCGGCAAAGCCAAACGGTATCAGAAAATTATGGATGAGTTGCGCGAGCTGGAAACCAAGCTGGCCAGGCATGAGTTCGATAAAATTGACCTAGAGCTGCAGGAAATTCGAAAGGAATCTGAGGGCATTCGCGATAGTCTTGAGAACCATTCATCGGGAATTATTAATGAGGAAGCGCAGCTTAAAGAATTACGCAAAACACTCACCGAGCTCGACCGGCAGATCAGTGCTACACAGCAGCATGGGCTGGAGTTAAAATCGGAAGTTGAGCGCCATGAAAGCAGAATTCAATATAACGAACAACGCATGGAAGAGCTGGATGTTCAGCATACTGAGGCGGAGGCCGATATTTCGGGCGCTCAGGAACGGCGCAAGCTGGTGGATGCTGAGCTGGAGGGCATTAACCAGAATTTAGATGATTCGGGCCATGCTTTAGATAGAGCACGCCAGCACGTCTCTGAAAAGCGGAATATCGTTGAGGCGGCCGAATCTGCAATCAGCCAGCGACAATCGGAACTTAGTGATGTCAATAGTGACGGCGCAAACATTAATCAACGCCTTACTGGTTCTCGAAATGAGTTAAATGCGCTCGAACTGCAAAAACAAGGCAACGCCGCGCGGCTTGAGAAACTATCGGCTGAAAAGATTCAGCTCGAAGAAGAACGCGGAAAACTTGAGACGAGCCTTGGAGAATTCGAGCGCAGTGTAGAGGATGACTCACTGCATGTCGAAACGCACCGGGGTACCGTTGAACAACGTCAAAAACGTTTGTCTGTGATCGGCACTGATCTTTCCAAAGCCGAGGAGGACTTAGATGGACTACTTCGCCGGCAAACCGAGGCTAAATCGCGGAAAGAAGTACTCAAGCAGCTAATTGAATCCAAGGAAGGTTTCAGTGCGGGTGCTCAGACTGTTCTAACCCAATTTGACAATGCAATCGGTTCACTTGCTGACCAAATTCGCGTGCCTGATGATAGCGTTAATGCCATAGAAGCCGCCTTGGGCTCCAATCTGCAACTAGTCATCACCGAGCAGCCCCAGAGTGCTGATCAGATGCTCCAACGCCTTGCTCAAGGGGAACAGGGCCGAGCCAGCATTGTGGCCTTAGAACTTTTACGCCAGCGAGGAGGCGCCATCCCGCCGGCTGATATTCCCGACGGCGCGGTACATGCGCTGGATATTGTTGAAACCGATGACCGAATCCAGCCGCTCCTGCAAACGCTTCTTGGCCGTACCTTAATCGTTGATTCATTAGAAGTGGCCACACGCCTTTGGAGGATGAGTCCTGGGCGTTTTGATTACGTCACGAGGCAGGGTGAGTCCCTTAGTCAACAGGGTGTTTACACTGGCGGACAGGGTAGCGGTAAGGAGCACCATTCCGTCCTCGCCCGACGTAATCAAATTGATGAACTGGAGGTTCAGCTGAATACGCTGGGCCGCCAAATAGACGATTCCAGCCGCGCCAAAGGTCAATTGTTAGCCGAGCAAACCGAGCTTCAAGCAAGTTTGCAAAATGCTCGCGATCAACTCAGCGACCGGGAGGTGGCTGTTGCCACCCGTAAAGGCGAATTCAAGGCCTTACAAAACTCCCGGCATGTGCTTGAACAAAAAATTGAAGCGGTGGTGTTTGAGGTGCAAAACCTTGCTGAGCAAGAGGAGGTGGCAAAATGCAAATCCATTGAATTGAATGCTCGAATTCGCCAGCTAGAAGAGCGTAACCGCCAAGTTCAGGAATCGATTACTGCTCACGAGAATTTTATTCAGGAACAACGCGACCACCGTGAAACAGCTCAAGAGGATCTCACCGAGGCAAAGGTTGCACTCTCAAAGGCTGAGGAGCGGGAATCTTCACTGCAGGATCAGAAAGCCCCGATGGAGCAACAGTTGGCTGAACTGTTGCGCACACTTGAACGTGCCCAGCAAACCCTCAGTGAAAGCTCAGAACGTAAACTCCAATTTGAATCCCAAAATGCCGAATCTCGGCGGGAAACCGAACGTATCCGGGTGGAGCGCGAAGCGAGCAGTGAGAAAACGGCAGAACTCATCCAGCGCCGTAATGAGCAGGCTGTGGATTCTGAGCGACGAGAAATGGAGCTTTCTGAGAAACGTAATTCGCTTACTGAAATGCAGGAACGAAAAGGCGAAATAGAGGTAGAGGTCACACAGAAGCAGATGAAACAAGAACAGCTTGTTGAGCGGATTAAAGAAAAATATGATCTGGATTTACGCCAAGTGCAGGGTGATGTGGCAACTATTAATATTACCGCTGACGGGCAAACCACTACTGAAACTATCACCGCTGAAGAAGTATCGCCTGAAACCAAAGCCTTGACTGACTGGAGTGCTGTTAGGGCTCAGGTCGAGGTTATGCAGGACAAGATAGATAGTATGGGCCCAGTGAATCTGGTGGCAATTGATGAATATCGGGAAGTTGAAGAACGCTTTGATTTTCTCACCACACAGCACGAGGATTTGGTGAATGCAAAGACTGAACTGGAGGGGGTGATTGCTCGTATCGACAAGCAATCCCGGGAGATGTTCACCGAAACCTTCGAGAAGGTCCGAGCAAATTTCCAGAAAATGTTTCCAGATTTATTTGGGGGTGGTCGGGCGGATTTGGTTCTTACGGAGGAAGAAGATGTGCTTGAGGCCGGGGTGGAAATTGTTGCCTCGCCCCCTGGGAAGAAGCTTCACCGCATTGGTCTACTATCAGGCGGTGAGCAAACCATGACAGCTGTGGCTTTGCTCTTTTCACTTTATCAGGTCAAGCCCAGCCCGTTTTGCGTGTTGGATGAATTAGATGCTCCCCTTGATGATGCTAATATCGACCGGTATGTCCAAAAACTAAAGGAATTTCTAGCGCATTCTCAGTTCATTGTCATTACGCACAGCAAGCGTACCATTAGCGCAGCTGACGTCATTTATGGTGTGACTATGCAAGAACGCGGGGTAAGCCGTATGGTGAGCGTGAAATTCAGTGCCGACCAAGCCGGCGCAAGTAATGCAAATAGAATTAGCCAGTCTGATTCAAAAGTAGAAACGGCGCCTAAAGGAGATGAGGAAATATTTCTCGCGAAATAAACCCCTCCCTTAACTTATAAAGCTTCCTCTTGCCATTGGTAATGCGCCTGCGTAGCCTCTGGTTTCCATGTCAAATGAGATCGAAAAAGTCACCGTTATAGGTTCTGGATGTGCGGGGCTTACCGCTGCCTTGTATACTGCGCGCGCTCAGCTAAAGCCTGTTGTTCTAACCGGAGCAATGCCTGGCGGATTGCTTACCACTACAAGCGTTGTGGAAAATTTTCCAGGTTGGCCAGAAGGTATCGATGGAACCGAATTAATGATCAAACTTCAACAGCAGGCCGAACGATTCGGGGCCGAGGTGCGATTTGGTAGTGAGGTGGAAGCTGTGGACTTCAGTCAACGTCCTT
>PBEJ01000001.1 GCA_002719595.1 Verrucomicrobiales bacterium | reverse complement strand
ATGTAGGGGGTCAGAACCACCGTAGTTGAATTGGATATCAGGGTGCAAACTAGCGCCAGCTCCCTATTGCCACCGGACATCATGGTCAACGCAATGGCAGAGGCGAGACTGCTGGCCTGCGCTGCCATTATCATCATAGCTGCAACAAAATGCTCATCACCTTCAGGTGCAAGCAAGCGTGCTAAAACGTAGGCAACAGCGGGGCTGAGAACATAGGTGCAGAAAATAACTGGAGCAATTGCACGTATATTTATCGACTGTTTTGCCAACATAGAGGTATCCATGGTAAAACCTGCAATTCCCAGCATAGCTCCAACGCACACCGGAACAGCCCATTTGTTTTGTTTGATCGAAACGCCGAACTCAGGCAATAGGAGCCCAATCGGAATAAGTACAATTAAGCCAGCGAGAAACCAATATCTGCCAAGGCCACCACGATTCATCTGACTCCCATAATACGATAAATCTCACGAACCAATATGGTCATGTTCGGGGGCCGCTTCTCGGGAATAAAGTCCAGACACTTAATAATCAATTCGTCCAACTTGATTGGAATATTTGTATTAAATTTCCTCAACTCGCGAATACGATAGCGTTGATTTAGCTGGTTAGCCAACATCGCCTTTTGAGTTTGCCCCTCAAACGGTTTAACGCCAGTTAATAGCTCATAAACGGTAACCGCAAAAGCATATATGTCTGCCCTATGATCAAACGCCCAACCATTTGCCAACTCTGGCGACATATAGAATGGAGTCCCGGATTTTTTTTCAATTTTAGATGGCCTATCCGGTATTAAATGAGCTGTATCAAAGTCGCACAGATATGATTTCCCGCCTCGACTGATAATAATGTTCTCGGGCTTTATATCCAAATGCATGTATCCATTATCATGCACATGTTCAATTGCCCCAGCCATCTCAACAACAATATCACTCAGAATAGCCTCAAGACGAGAGTCCCCGCGAACCATCAGCTCCCTCAGGCAGGGCCCTTCGATATACTCTATTACAGCATATTCACGTCCCGACTCCTTACCTTTTGAATAAAACCGGACGATATTAGGGTGACCAGGGATGGCCTCCATAACCTCGCAGCCCTTCCGAAACAGCTTAGGACCAGAAGAATTGGATTTAAAATTGTCGTGCATAACCCTCAGCGCGACGGTTTCCCCGCTGGAGTTACTAGCTAACCAAATTGTGGCCAGTCCTCCTTTAGCTATGCGCTCAAGCAACCGGTAATCTCCAAACTTTTTGTTTTCAACTAATTCGATATTAACTCCTGATAAAAACGCTAAAAGAGAGAGAGATCGAACTATGTTGGGAGATTTGATTCAACAAAAATCTCTTGGCCTATCGCTCATGTATGTGTAGTCACTGCGAAGAACCATGCGTAACACCCTTGCTATTTTTATTTATATTATTGGTGTTTTCATTGGTGCTGCCATCATCTCCCCAATAATTTGGATGGGAGTCTTCTCAGACATCCCTCTACTTAGCTTTTTAAACTTTCTTGAGTCACACGATGATTTTCATCGCTATTATAATCGATGCCTAATGCTCCTAGCAATATCCGGGCTGTGGATACTATGGCGAACAACCAGTATAAAATCATGGGGTGAACTCGGCTGGGTCAAACCCTCAGGAAACGGACCAATCATCGTACAGGGAATTTTCATAGGTTTAGCCTCTGTCACTTCAATTGCCGTACTTTCAATTATTTTTGAAGTAAGGGAATTTCGCCCCGATGCTCAATTGGCTACCTGGATCACTCACTTGATAAATACCTTATTAGCAGCACTGCTTGTTGGCACAATTGAAGAAACAATATTCCGAGGAATGCTCTTTAGTCTCTTAAAGCGTGATATGGACTGGCGGATAGCCGCGATGATTAGTGCAGCTATATTTTCCAGTGTACACTTTATTGATCAAAGGCCATCGTTTACGGAGATTTCGTGGACGAGCGGGTTCACGGCTTTCCCCGAATTCATACATGACTTTGCAAATGATCCATTTTGGATCGCACACTTTACCAACTTGGTTCTTGCTGGTTTTATCCTTGCCGCTGTAACCCAAAGGACTGGGAACCTTTACTGTGCTATTGGCATACATGCTGGCTGGATTATTGCCATAAAAACAAACGGATTTCTCACCAAACCCACTAATTTTGATCTCCTGTGGGGCGATAATAAAACAATTGATGGCTGGATAGCGACCCCCTTGCTTACATTAATACTATCCTATATTATTATTTCAGGTGATAAGCAATCTAGCCAAAAATTTGATACACTCGATTGACCTTCTACTCTACCCAAGCGTATGCCAATTCTGTGATTCACCCGTCTTAAATTCCAATACCGGCTTTGTATGCAAGCGCTGCCAGAAAAAAACTCACCGGGTTTCAGCTCCATGGTGCTTAAAATGTGGAATACCATATAATAATGACCACCTATTAACTTCGGACTGTAATTATTGCTCAAAAATGAAATTCTCGAGAGCCAGGTCCCTTTTCATTGCGGAAGGCGTACCAAGAGAAATTGTCCATCAATTAAAATATAACCAACATGAATACTTTGAGCCTCTCGTTAAAATCTGGCTTCGTGACATTTTAAAATTAGACCTCTATAAACTACCTAAAGCAATTATTCCGGTGCCACTTTATCCTGTAAAACAGAGAGAAAGAGGGATAAATCAGTCAGAAACTATCGCTTATATTGCATCGAATTATATTAAAGCTCCCGTTAACACAAAAATACTAAGACGAACTCGAGACACGCAATCGCAAACAACGCTAACCAAAGGGATGCGAAAGAAAAATGTTAAAGATGCCTTCTCCTGCTCTGAAAAAATAAATAATGGCCAATTTCTAATTATTGACGATGTAATGACAACTGGCGCAACCGCAAATGAGTGCGCAAAAACGCTGATTCAAAACGGAGCATCAGCCGTAGAGATTTTCACATTAACACGCGGAATGCCTTTAGATTATGCTTGTTCTTAACAGTTTGGCACGTTCAACATATTCTTTCTAGAGCATTTAGANNAAGATGGGAGAAACACCAAAAAAAACACTGGGTTTAGAGACTTCTGAACCTGCGGTAACGCCACCCCCGACCGATGTAGAGAANGCCATCGAAAAAAAACCCGTTAATCCAGAAACAACTAGGAAACGTGAAATTCCACAAGGCCTATGGACGAAGTGCCCCGGTTGCAGCGAAATGATNTTTGATAGGGANCTGGAGGAGAATCTTAATGTCTGCNGTCACTGCNACCACCATTTTNCANTTTCAGCATGGACTCGTATTAATTCATTAACAGAANCTGGATCTTTCCTNGAGATTGATGAAAGCATGACCAGTGTTGATACTCTAGAATTTACTGGCACAGCCGCATATGCNGAAAAACTGGAAAAGCACCGGGATAAAACAGGNCTNAAGGATGCAGTCATTACGGGATCNGGAAACATGGGAGAACATAAAGTTGCCTTAGGAGTAATGGACTTCGGGTTTCTGGGTGGATCCATGGGATCTGTGGTAGGGGAAAAAATCACCAGAGTTATTGAAATGGCAACTGAAAACAACCTTCCAGCCATTATCATAAGTAGCAGCGGNGGCGCCCGTATGTACGAGGGTATGTTNAGCCTAATGCAACTAGCTAAAACCAGTGCAGCCATTGCATTCCACGGGNGAAAAGGACTTCCTTATATTAGCGTACTTACACATCCAACAACGGCAGGTGTGATGGCAAGTTATGCCAGCTTAGGCGATATAATAATCTCAGAACCAAAGGCAATGATTGGATTTGCAGGACCTCGTGTAATTAAGGACACAACCCAAAGCGAATTGCCAGAAGGGTTTCAAACTGCAGAATTCCTGATGGAACGTGGGCTAATCGATTCCATCGTAAATAGGACGGGAATGAAAAAACAATTAACGGAATACTTGGACTACCTCTGTCTAAATATAAAGGATCAGGTCAAAGCTGAGGCTTAAGCTCTTTGTATATGTAATCTTGAGCTCCCTTATCTCCCGCAAAACCAACCCTAATGGAGATATCCGTTAGTTCAACCGACTTAGCTTTCGCAACAAATGTTACGCGGCCAAAATCACCATCCGCAACAATAAGNCCTCGCAGAGGCCTTAATTCTTTTTTGGCGACCTTAAACTTTAAATCACCGCATGTTTTCTCGATAGCCAACATCACCTGTTCAACGGATTTTTCTGACCTAACCTCCAAATCGCCAGTAATGTATAATCCTGTCCCAGCCCCTGCCCCGGCAGCCACCACCCCCAAACATCCAGTTTGAGAAACAGCCAAATTCACTANATATAGAATAGCCAANAACTTTTTCATTTTCTTTACCTCCTTTNGTGCCTGAGCACTTTTATTTTCTACGACTTTGTTTGAACATCGTCAAGAACACTAGAATCACGTTATTAACAGAGCTTACTTGCCATGCAAAACAGTCAATGAGATTATTAGAAGAGTTTGCAGNNTATGAATTCTATATTTGGCTANAATATATTGAGGGAAAATANCACATCACCAAAAGGGGCATCTCTTTTACTTTCAGGATTAGTAGAATTATCGAGCTCCATTTCCGGCAATCGGTTTGCAGGACTTACCATTGAGTCTGACATATTTCCGGACCGGCCTGTGTTTTTTGGTTTAGATAGCCAGCAATCCAATAAGATGCTTCCCTTATATGAGCTCACGAAGAACTCAACTGAACCCTTAATCATCGAAGACGTTAATCAAGACTCCCGAACGCAAAAATTCTTATCAGAATTAATCGACGGAATAACTTGCTACGCAGCTTTCCCGGTTAAAGTAAATAACTCAAATATCGGAACATTATGGATCGCAAATAATAANCCAGGGAAACCCAACGACGCAACACTCTCAGCTCTCATCTTAACAGCAAAACAAATAGAACAAGTTTTGCGAATTTTTCCNCCAGAAGAAAATTATGATAATCGAAAATTTCAAAAAGAAGAAGGAGTAGGCGACGGAAAATATCGTAGTATCTTCGAGAATGTCCAAGAAGGTATTTTCCAAACCACCAGTGATGGTAAATACATATCAGCAAACCCAAAGCTTGCCCAGATTTACGGATTCAATACACCCGAAGAATTAATTAACTGTTTTTCCGACATTGGGAAGGACGTATACGAAGACTCCGACCGACGAAGCGAATTTATTAATCTGATACAAAAAAATGATGTTATACATAATTTTGAATCGCGAGCACGCCGACGTGATGGAGAAATAATTTGGATATCGGAAAATGTCCGAGCCGTTAAAAACACAAACAACGAGATCTTATATTACGAAGGAACGGTAATTGACATTACTGAACAGAAGCGCACTAGTGAAGCACTTCGCGAGTCAGAACTTCTTTACCACTCGCTCGTTGAATCAATCCCTCAAAATATTGTCCGAAAAAACCTTAAGGGAGAATTTACTTTTGCTAACCAAAAGTTTTGCCAAACCGTAAATAAACCCATAGATGAAATTTTAGGTAAAACTGATTACGACCTTTCACCNAAACATCTCGCAGACAAATATAGAAATGATGACCTACGAGTAGTGGAAACGGCCGAAACTTACGCGACGACCGAAATCCATACAGGAGCAGGCGAAGCTGAAAACGATATTTATATTGAGACAGTAAAAACCCCACTNTTTGATTCTTCCGGCGAAATTAATGGAATTCAATGTATGTTCTGGGATGTAACAGAACGTCACCAAATGGAAGAGCAGTTAGCTCACGAGAAAGACCTCCTTAGCGCCCTCCTCGACAATGTNCCCGACCGTATTTACATCAAAGATACTGAATCACGATTCATAAAGGGAAGCACGGCGCTGGCAAAAAGACTCGGCCTATCATCTGCGCAAGAAATTGTGGGAAAAACTGATTATGATTTTCACCCCGATATTCATGCCAAAAGTTTTCATGAAGATGAGCAAAGGGTAATCCTCACGGGTAAACCAATAATAAATAAAGTTGAAAAACAGACTGACGAATGCGGCCGTGATATATGGGCCTCTGTAACCAAAGTNCCTTTTTCCAATCGCTCTGGAATTATCACGGGAATTATCGGCATCTCCCGTGACATCACCGCCCTAAAGCTTGCTGAACAGGAGACCGCGCGCGCAAGAGATCTTGCACTAGAGGCAGCCCAAATGAAAACAAGGTTCCTAGCGGTAATGAGCCATGAAATCAGAACACCAATGAATGGAATCATTGGAATGATTGACTTATTNCTTACCTCTGACCTCACTGAAGAACAACACGAGTATGCTCAAACAGTGCGCACAAGTGCTGACGCATTACTTGAAATACTCAATGACATACTGGACGTCTCAAAAATTGAAGCCGATTGCCTCGAGCTTGAAAGGACCAACTTCTCACTTCGACAGGTCATCGANGAAGCCGTTGAACTGCATTCGCTTCGCGCCGAAGCAAACCACATCGAACTAAACTGCCATATACCAACGGAACTTGATGGCATGTACCGAGGTGACGCTGGACGGTTACGCCAAATTATCCTAAACCTTGTCAGTAACGCTGTAAAATTCACGGAAAAAGGAGAAGTCCAAACTTCTGTCCAAATTATCGAACGCACTAATTCAGATACTAAACTCCAATTCACTGTTCGAGACACAGGGGTTGGGGTAAGCGAAACGATGTGCGAAAAAATATTCGACGCNTTCCGGCAAGCCGATGGGTCTATTACTAGGCGATACGGAGGCACTGGCCTNGGACTTTCCATATCAAGACAATTAGCCGAAATGATGAATGGTNAGATGTGGGTGGAAAGTCAACCTGGCTTAGGATCTAAGTTTCACTTTACCGCTTTACTGGGAAATCCCACGGAAGAAGAGCAACCCAAAAATATAGAGCTCAAAGACCGAAGCCTCCTGCTTATCGTACCTAACGATTTTGCTCGAGACTCAATTATGGAATATACTGAAAATATGGGCATGACTATCACGCCTTCAGCCACTGGAGCGGGCGCGAGAAGAGAGCTTTCAAACGGCCAGAAATTTGACCTGATTTTAATCGACTTGAGCCTAAAGGATGCAGACTGCCTTGACCTTGTACAAGAAATTCATTCAAACGCAAAACACAAGAAATCAAAAATTGTTCTACTCATGACGCGACGACATAAAGTCGATACGGGAATGCTTCGAACGCTTGGCATTAATGGCACCCTGCTTAAACCAGTGCGCCTTAATCGTCTTCATCGAGCCTTGAGTAATGCGCTCACAGAAAAATCACACGAACCAAAAGTAAAATCAATAGGGGATGAAAACCAACATCGATCCCTAAAAATTTTAGTGGCGGAAGATAACCCCATCAACCAAAGAGTTGCCACTTTACAACTAAACAAACTCGGCCATCAGATTAAAATTTGCGAACACGGACAAGCTGTTCTCGAATCAGATTTAGACAAATTCGATATTGTGCTAATGGATTGCCAGATGCCGGTACTGGATGGCTTGGAAGCCACACGACGCATACGCGATCAAGAGTTAAAAAATAAATCAACCAACCCGATGTATATCATCGCAATGACCGCTAACACCCAACAGGATGATCGCACAGCCTGTATAGAAGCCGGGATGGATGATTTCATTTCAAAACCTGTCCAACTAAATGAGCTTAGGACAGCATTGAATAAATCTCTTGGAATCGAGCCTACAAATAATTCAAACGATGGTGCTCCGCTTCTACTTTCAGAAAATCATCTAGATCAACTCAGAGGAAACGGGCAAGATGAAGATTTTCGTGAAATTATATTCATGTACCTCGAGCAGACCAGTAAACAAATCAGCATGCTTCACGAAGCTTTTGCCGAGCAAGAACTAGATTCAATATCCCGTATTTCCCACCAAATAAAAGGGAGTAGTGCAAATATGGGCGCATCTCAACTAGCTTCAGCATGCTCGCGTTTAGAAAATGAATCCAAAGGCGGAAATCTTAGTGTGATCGAACATCTATTAAAAGAGATTACCGGCACATTTGACCGTACAGAAGTACAACTTCGCGCAATCGTAAATGAATAATTACACCATACCACAATAAACCATGGAATCACTTCACGCTCCTTGGCGCATTAAATACATCCTAGAAAAAAAATCCACATCCGGAGATACATCTGAATTCACCCGGATTGCACAGTCACAGGACGATCAAGCTAATTATGTAATTACCAGAAGTCGCCATAGCTTTGCGTTACTGAACAAATACCCTTACACCGGCGGCCATGTACTCGTAGTACCTTATAGGCAGGTTTCCGATTTAGATGGTCTCACCAATGAAGAAAATATGGACATACTCAAACTTCTTCAATGTGTAAAAAAAGCTATTCAGAATTCAATGAACCCGGACGGATTCAACATAGGACTTAATCTAGGCAGAGCAGCTGGTGCGGGCATAGAAAACCATCTTCATTGGCACATTGTACCCCGTTGGAATGGAGACATTAACTTTTTTCCCGTCATTGGCCAAACCAACGTGCTCCCAGAAGCTCTNGAAGAAACCGCNGCTAAACTCCGCCAAGCCATCTCCAATCAATGCCCAGCATAACCATCCAATTAGATAGCGCTCGGGAGGCACATGAACTATATAACAATGACCCTTCAAACTTAAAACTGATCCAAGATCAAACAGGTGTTAAAGTTACCTCTAGAGACGGTTGGATTAAGCTTGATGGAGATCAAAAAACAATCGAAAGGGTCGAGCATTTGTTCCATTCACTGCATGCCTTACTCAAATCAGGAACAAACCCCAGCACCCAGGATATAACCAAAACATTGGAACTCTTTCACGACAATGATCAGAATATCCTCAAACATCTCAGAGATAACCCCATTACAACATCACCCCGTAAGCCTCAAATTACACCTAAAACTATAGGGCAAAAAAAATATTTAGAAGCGATTGAAAAGCACGATGTTACATTCGGAATAGGCCCAGCTGGCACTGGAAAAACATACCTTGCAGTCGCAATGGCCGTAAGCGCTCTTTATCAAGGTTACATATCCCGTATAATACTCACCCGGCCAGCTGTCGAAGCTGGGGAAACTCTAGGATTCTTACCTGGCGACTTAAGAGAAAAACTAAGCCCATATCTTAGACCTCTACATGATGCCTTACTCGACATGATGCCTTCAGAAGAAGTGCAAAAAAATATGGAAAGAGAAGTAATTGAGATCGCCCCTTTAGCTTATATGCGTGGACGAACTCTTAACAACTCCTTTGTCATTCTAGACGAATCACAAAACACAACACGCGAGCAAATGTTCATGTTCTTAACACGCCTCGGCCATTCATCCAAGGCCATCATCACCGGAGACCCTACGCAAACCGACCTTCCTTCCACTAAACAATCCGGCCTAACCGAAGCACTCCTTATCCTCCAAAAAACTGACGGAATTTCTATTAATGAATTCCATCAAGATGATGTTGTCCGGCATCATCTTGTACGGAAAATTATCTCTGCCTACGAATCTCAGCGCTGCAAGGAATGAATAACCTATCTGTACAAAACAAACAGCGTACATTCAAAATCTCTTCTGAATTAATAAAACAAATAGCACAGTCTATAATCGACGAGTTGCTACAAAATAAAAATTTTGAATTGTCCATTGTCTTCATTGGAGAAAATAAGATGGCCGAAATTAATCAAAAATATCTTGAGCATAAAGGNCCCACCGATGTTTTAACCTTCAACTATCCAGATGAATCACCCCCAAAGGGTGAAATATTAATATGCCCAAGCGTTGCCTACCAACATGCAAAATTGCACAAAGTTTCTTTAGGCTGCGAACTAACTCGTTATATCATTCATGGTATACTTCATATCAATGGGTATAATGATCTAACCTCAGAGGAACGATCTATCATGAAACAAAAAGAAAATCACACCCTTAACAAAATTTCCAAGTTAATGCCTCTAGACGACATTTCACATGGATGAAACATCAAAAGGAATCGTCTTAAGGGTACGCCCTCTATCTGACACCAGCCTAATCGTACACTGGATCACTTCTACCAATGGAAGACTAACAACAGTTGCCAAAGGCGCAAAACGCCCCAAAAGCCCCCACCGAGGTAAGTTGGATTTATTATTTGAGTCGGATTTCACATACAGGAAAAATAAACGTTCCAATTTACACATATTGAGAGAAGTTTATCTAAAAAATTCCCATACCACAGTTAGTTCAAATATTAGAAGTCTTAGCCTTCTCGCATATGGAACCCATTTCCTCGAAAAAGCTACCGAACCTGACCATCCAATGCCAGGAGTCTACACTATTTTTTCTACTCTAATTGAGCACTTAAATTGTACACCTCCCGAAAAAATCCTAGTTTACGCATTTGAAATTAAAATTCTAAACGAGTTGGGTCTTGCACCCGCAGCCGAGGACGGGCGTATGCATAAAGACATATCACAATTGATTGAGAAGCTCGGCTATCTAAACTGGGAAGATATATCCCAACTAAAACCCAGCCATGAAAAATTTAGTAAAGTGTCATCGTTCTTAGAATCACATATTGCCCACCATTTAAACTCTATCCCCAAAGGAAGAGTATTAGCACTGGGTTTTTGAAGTATCTGTCGGCGGATCAAACCATTTATTATGCTCCCTGATTAAACCAACAAGGCTCTCAACCGCTTCCGTTTCAGGAATATTAAAGCGAACAGGCTCTCTACCTACATAAAGATTGATCTTACCGGGCGCACCGCCCACATAACCAAAATCTGCATCGGCCATCTCCCCGGGGCCATTCACTATACAACCCATGACCGCAATCTTTACTCCTTTCAAGTGCTCTGTCCTTGATTTAATTTTTGCGGTGACTTCCTGAAGATCAAACAAGGTTCGACCACAACTGGGACAGGCAACATAATCTGTTTTGAAGGAACGGCAACCGGCTGCCTGCAATATATTATAGGCTAATTTCAGTGATTTTTTTGCATCTTCCTCTCCTCTAATCAAAATCGCATCCCCTATCCCATCNCATAACAGTGATCCNATAGATATTGAAGCGCGAAGTAACGCAATATCAGAAGATAAAACTTCCCCATCAAAACCTAGTCTATCCTTTAATAGAATTGCATTACATTTTCCAATGCTTTTCAAACGAGCTGCCAGAAGCCTGAAGGCTGTAATAACCGGAATATCAAGGCCATCTGCAACAGTAACCATCTGCTTATCAGAAGTAATTTCAAACTCATCTCGTGGATCAACCTCAAGTAAATTCAAATTCTCATATACTGCCTCAGGCCGCACGTCGTCATGGACATGTATTTGTGGAGCTATTTCCATCCATGATTTTTCAACAACCACAACTCGTATTGGCTGTTCACCACCACACCTNATATCATTATTTAAGGTAATCTCTGGCGTACCTCGTCGCGAATAATCGAAAGGATCAAAAAACAGCGGTAAATCAGGATATGTATTTTCAGCGTCAGTAATCTTAGGTATTTGACTAACAATATCCTTACATACTGCAATTTCCCGGTGGGAATCCTCTGTTAGTGAAACACGAATCGTATCACCCAGTCCGTCGCATAATAATGAACCAATCCCAATAGCACTTTTAATTCTTCCATCTTCTCCATCACCCGCTTCAGTCACGCCTAAATGCAACGGATAATCCCAGTCCTCACCAAGTTCTGCGAGTCTCGCAGCCAGTAATCGATAGCATTCGATCATCACCTTGGGATTGCTGGATTTCATTGAGAATTTAAAATTGTGAAAGTTTCTAGACCGGGCAATTACAGCAAACTCCAATGCGCTCTCCACCATACCCAGTGGNGTATCACCATAACGGCTCATTATTCGGTCACTAAGCGAGCCATGATTGGTCCCGATTCGNAAAGCCCGCCCCAACCGCTTACACTCCTCCACAAGCGGTCCAAATTTTCCCTCAATACGTTTTAGTTCCTCCTGATATTCATTTCCGGTATATTCCCGGGTGATAAATCTTTTTGTATCAGCGTAATTACCAGGATTAACTCTAACCATTTCGCACCATTTAACAGCCTCCATTGCCGCATCAGGTTTAAAATGTATATCCGCAACTATCGGTACGTTTGACCCCTGAGACCTTATGCCAGATACAATGTGCTCTAGATTTGCCGCGTACTTTCTCGTTTGAGCAGTTATTCGNATGATTTGACAGCCCACATCTACCAAATGCATCGATTGCTCAATACAGGCTTCAGTNTCCAAAGTGCTGCTCGTCAGCATAGATTGAACAACAATCGGATTTGAATCACCCACTATAACACCCCCCTTTGAAGGATCACCGACTACAACTGGCCGCGATTTCCTAGCAATATATTGATAAGGCGAAGCGCAGTACTTCACTGTTATTCTCCAGAAGGCGAACTGCTCTCAATTTGAGTATCTGTCTTAAATATCTCGTGCAACCTTGGAACACGCCGAACGTCGGCAAACGTCACATAAACAAAGAAGCATAGAAGTAGAGCAGCAAAAGCGGTCGTTGCCCATTCCTGAAATTTTGCGCTCACAGGTTCTTTGCGAACCCACTCAATTAAAGACATCAGTATGTGACCTCCATCAAGCACCGGCACTGGCAAAAGATTTAATATCGCAAGATTTATATTTAGCAAAACCAGAAAACTCAGAGCTAACCTCAAATCATGATTAACCTGGATGGCAAGCATTCCAAAAATCCCGACCGGGCCGCTTAAGTCTTTTGCGCCAACGCCCGATTCACTTCGATTTGCCAGCGCTTTGAAAGTAATAGCAATTTTATTCAAAACATCACCGACTTGTGATAATGGCGTTGGGTGGTAGGATTTTTCACTATAACGAAATTTTCCATTATAAGTTAGACCTAAATTTTGATCCAAACCTATACCAAGTACCCCGTTAACTGGAGCGATTGAAACCGCTATCTCTTTCCCACCACGAAGCAGTATCATTTCTGCTTCTTGCTCTNCCTGAGCGCGGATGATATCGATTAACTGCGCCGTGCTAGTTATTCGTGTCCCTCCCATTTTTTTGATTATATCTCCTTCCTGAATGTCTGCTTTTGCAGCAGGAGGCAAATCTAATGGCTCCAATTTAATCCCGAACTTTTTCTTTATTCTATCAAGAAGGCCATATTCAGGCATTACTACAGCGCCCACCTCCACTCCCGCAATTTCTGGCGTTTTATAATTCAACTTAATAACGGTACCATCGCGCAAAACACTAATGACTTTTTCCTCACCTGGATTTACCATCAATAAATCCACTAAATGGTATTGGCTGTATACTTTTACGTTATCTACCGCTTGTATGATATCCCCCGGATTGAGCTGTAATTCTCCGAGCAAACTTGGCGTTTCAATNCTCTCAACCTCCAATTTTTCATATCGGTTAAGATTCACACTACGAATAGCCATTGCCCCATTCTTTTTGTCCGCGGGAATCTTAACGTTTTTTTCCTCATCACCCCTGAGGAGTTTCATTTCTACAGTATCTCCCGTAGTTCCGAGGACGGTGTAAATGACATCACTCCAGGCATCAACTGGTTCCCCATTAACTTCGGTAATCCTGTCCCCCGGCATCACTCCTTCCTTAAATTCCCGGGATTTTTCACCCACGTATCCAACTATTGGATCATCAATAGGCTTCGGAATACCAACAAACCACAAAAANCCTGCAATGAGGAAGGCAAAGNCGACATTCATCAAAGGCCCAGCAAAAGCCACCAGGATTTTTGATAGTGGAGACACTGGAGGCAATTCTTCTGCTTTATCGGAGTCACTAATGTCCTCTTCTTCTTGGTCATTATCGTTCCCAGTTTTACCCTCCAACGCCTCACTGGTGAGCATTTGAGGAAGCTTCACAAACCCACCTGCAGGGATTAAACGAATTGAATACAGAATGCCCTCATGTTCCTTGCTCCAAATAATCGGGCCAAATCCTATCGCAAACTCCTCTACTTTAAGGCCACGTTTTAAAGCCACCCAAAAGTGGCCGAATTCATGAACAAATATTGCAGCACCAAAAAGCAAGAGAACCACNCCCGCTACATAAAAATAATTAATTAATTCGGCCATATGACAAATTCGGACGGGAAATATGTCAGAAAACGACCTGAACAGCAATCCGCGAATCAGAGTGATTTAACGGTACTTCGGACGTGCTGTCGCGACCATAAATCAGCTGATAATATGGCTTCTAGGGACGGTTTTTGATCTACATCATGTTCATCCATTACTAAAGCAACAATCCGGAATATATCAGTAAAGCCAATTTGCTGGTTAAAAAAGGCTTCAACAGCCTCTTCATTAGCCGCATTCAGGACTGCCGGAAGAGTGCCTCCAACATCTCCTGCCTTTCGGGCCAAGTTCAATGAAGGAAACCGCTCGAGATCAGGCTCCTCAAACTCAAGCTTACCGATCTCTGCCAGATTTGTTTGAACGCGNTCACTGGGCATACGTTTAGGATAAGTTAATGCGTACTGAATCGGAAGACACATATCTGGGGTTGATAATTGTGATATTATCGATCCATCTACAAATTCAACCATTGAATGTATAACACTTTGCGGGTGCACAATTACTTTTACGCGAGACATCTCAATGTCAAAGAGCCATTTGGCTTCAATCATTTCTAGCCCTTTGTTGAAAAGAGTAGCTGAATCAATTGTAATTTTTGGCCCCATTTGCCATGAGGGATGCTTAAGGGCCTGATCCAAAGTAATTTTTTTAAATTCCTCTACTGGCGTTTCACGGAAAGGCCCACCTGATGCAGTTAGCCAAATTTGCCGCACACTTTCACGGGGGCAATCATCCATACATTGGAAAATTGCTGAGTGCTCACTATCAACAGCTAATACCCTGACGCCATATTTGCGTGCTTCGCTCATCACAATTTC
This sequence comes from Verrucomicrobiales bacterium, assembly GCA_002719595.1. Taxonomy (GTDB): domain Bacteria; phylum Verrucomicrobiota; class Verrucomicrobiia; order Limisphaerales; family UBA1100; genus UBA1100. Next base: position 24,849 of record PBEJ01000001.1, on the reverse strand, counting down.
GCCAGCCATCACCAAAATCTCCTTAGAAGCCACTGCAATATCTTTACCTGAACGTATTGCTGCCAGCGCTGGCTCTAAACCAGCCGTACCCACAATTGCAATAAGCACAATGTCCGCTTCTTCCATAGTTGCGATCTCAATTAAACCATCAGGCCCCCAAAATACCTCAGGGTTTCCCTCATATTGATTTGATAGTTCTTTCGCTGCCGCTTGCTCCGTTACGCAAATAGACCGAGGTTGAAATTTCTTAACTTGCTCACCTAACAATGACACATTCCGCCCCGCTGCAAGACCTACCAGCACTATATCTTCAGAAAGGTCTTCAGCAACTTTACAGGTACTGACACCAATTGAACCGGTACTACCTAGTAAAACGACTTTTTTCATGACGGCAGTATGTACTTTAAATATACGTACATGATGGGAGCATTAAAAAGAAGGCTATCAAGTAAGTCCAAAACACCCCCGATCCCGGGGAAAAATTTACCTGAATCTTTTACGTCTGCCTCACGCTTGATTAACGACTCAACCAAATCTCCAATTACAGACCCTACTCCCAACAAAATACCTAAGACTAACGCATGAATTAACGGCATAGAGGAGAAATGATCGCCAGCAAATTGCTGGAACAAGCAAGCCGTAATGACCGAGAAGACAACCCCCCCCACAAAGCCTTCCCATGTTTTACCGGGACTTACCCGTGGTATCATCTTGGTTTTACCGATCAACTGGCCAGTGCAATATGCCCCCGTATCACTCATTTTACTCACCAAAATGAAGAACAGAAGCCACCAGCTTCCATCANCACTCTGAATATCGCCGGGGAAATAACGTATTTTCTGAAGAAGATTTAAAAGAATAACGACGTAAACTATACCAAANACGGTAGACGCGAGCGGAGCTATACTAGCCNCTCCTCTTGAGTAAGAACGAAGCTGTGCAATTCCTATTATAGGCACAACAAACGATAAACCCAATAGCTCCAGTTGCTGCGCCAGCGCAATATCCTCCTTAATTGCAAGTGCCCAAAAAACCCCACCCAACAGAACGCCCGAGAAAATTAGCCCGACATTTTTAAAGGGAGATTGACCACATTTTTCGGCCATATAGTACAACTCACTAACAGCCATAAGTCCGGAAATTATAATGGCAAACCCAAAAGCCAGAACTGATATTTGACCTGGCCCGAAGAGCCCCAACAACAATATACCATATAGAAACGAACTGCTGCACAGGCGCCTGACAAGGACCTGTGATTTAGTTAGTTTTACCTCCTCTATTTTTGGCATGGAGTTGAAATTATAATTTTAACGAATAATACTCAGTCATAGTTAGAAGACTATATCTTACCAAACCTCCTGTGCCGTTTCGCATATTCCTCCAGCGCGTCAAAAAATGCGGCCTTTTTAAACTCCGGCCATAACACCTGAGTGACCACTATTTCTGAATAAGAAATTTGCCAGAGCAAGAAATTACTCAATCGCACCTCACCGCTAGTGCGTATTAGCAAATCGGGGTCAGGAATCTGGCTCGTATAAAGATGCATGCCTATTAAAGTTTCATCTATATCCTCCGGAGATAATTTTCCCGATCGGACCTTCTCTCCGATATTTCGTGTTGCCTCAACAATTTCAGCACGAGATCCATAATTCAAAGCAAGCACTAATGTTAATCCCGTATTCTTCGAAAGTTCCCGTTTTGATTTGGCTATTTGATCCTGAACCTTTTCAGGAAGCCTATATAATTGCCCGATAACCTCTAATCTTACATTGTGCTTATTTAACTCTGGTGTCTCTTTTTTCAAGTAGTACACCAGATATCTCATAATGGCGTCGATTTCCGTTTTGGGGCGATTCCAGTTTTCCGTTGAAAAAGTATACAAGGTCAAATAACGAATGCCTAAATCAGAAGCGATCCTGGTTATTGCTTTAGCTGACTCTGCACCGCGACGGTGCCCCTCCGCTCTGGGCAGCCCCTTTTCTTTGGCCCACCGGCCGTTACCATCCATGATCACAGCAACATGATGTGGCAATAATTCTTGCGCCACAGCACTAAGCTTGGAAGTCCGAACACTCACCTGAATATGGTCTGATTCCTAGCCGGGCCAACCGATGCGATTACTATCTTAGCTCCAATCAAATTTGATATGGCATTTAGGTATTTCCTTACATTAACAGGAAGATCCATCCAACTTTTTGATTGGGTAGTATCAGTTAACCATCCCGGAAAAGTCTCGTATACCGGCTTAAGCTGTTCAATATCCTCAGATACAGTAGGAACGTAATTTATTGTTCTTCCGCGCAAACGGTATGCGGTACAAACACGTATTTCAGAAAGCTTGTCCAGTCCGTCAATATTTGTTACCGCCAACTGATCTATCCCATTTACCTGTGCGGCCTGGCGAGTCGCCACCGCATCAAACCAACCACACCTACGAGGCCTCCCTGTTGTTGCCCCAAATTCCCTGCCCATATTATGGAGCATATCACCAATCGCATCATCTTCAGTAGGGAACGGCCCGCTACCCACCCGGGTCGTATAAGCCTTAATAACACCCATGACATGATCAACCTTGTTGGGAGGCATTCCTGAACCGGTACATGCGCCTCCGGAAGTTGTATTCGAAGATGTAACAAACGGATAAGTTCCTTGGTCAATGTCCAGATATGTTCCCTGAGCTCCCTCAAATAAAATCTCTTTATCCTTTTCCAACGCCTCATGCAGCATCCCGGTGGTATTTGCCACAAATGGCTTCAACCGCCTTGCCGCACTGCAATATTCACTATATACCGCCTTGAATGAAATCGGCTTACCCCCTAATGCCTTGATCAGTCGGTTTGCATCCCGAACCCGTTCACGCAATTGGCTTTCGAAGCGCTGTTCGTTTATTAAGTCAGCCACCCGTAGTCCCGTGCGGGCAATTTTGTCACCATAAGCGGGACCAATCCCACGGAGAGTGGTCCCGATTTTATTTTTGCCTTTCAAACGTTCAGCACAGGATTCAAGTTCACTGTGATAAGGCATTACCAAATGTGCTTTATCACTGATAAAAAGCCGGCCTTTAACGCTGACTTTCTTTTTTCTGAGCCCATCAAGCTCCTTAACCAGTGAGGTAGGGTTAATTACTACACCATTACCAATCAGGCACACTTTGTTCCTACGCAAAATCCCCGACGGAATTAAATGTAATATATATTCCTTAGCCCCCACTCGAACTGTGTGCCCTGCATTGGCTCCACCCTGACTTCGAACAACGAGATCTGCCTTCTCGGTGAGCACGTCGATAATCTTACCCTTGCCCTCGTCGCCCCACTGCGCTCCTATCAAAATTGTATTAGCCATAAAACAAAAAGCCCCGCCTTGCGGGGCAAATACCATTGGGATTTGCCTGCGGATAATTAAATTCTGGCATATTCATGTCAATCAAATCCCTTCACGAATGACGATTTGATGGCTATCCTCCACCCATGGCTCTGCCTGCTGATTACCACATGCATACGCCCCTTTGCCGGCACGCAAAGGGTGAGCCTGTTGAATATGCCGCACGCGCACTGGAACTAAATCTACCTGAGATTGGCTTTAGCGATCATTCACCCGTAGAACATGATGATTTAGACGACTGGCGCATGCTGTCATCTGAGTTAACAAAGTATGTCGAAAAAGTGGAACATGCACGCGACACCTACCCCACTTTGCCCATTCGACTTGGCCTTGAAGTTGACTTTATCCCCGGCCATGAACCTTGGATAAAAAAAATGGCTCAAAACCACGACTGGGATTATTTTATAGGCTCAGTACATTACATCTCCGATAAATGGAATTTTGATAATCCACAGCATATTAAAGAGTGGGATAAGCGCTCAGTTGATGAGGTGTGGTCAGAATACTTTGACCTACTAACACGTGCCGCAGCCTCTGGCTTATTTCAAATCATCGGCCATCCGGATCTTCCCAAAAAATTCGGCCACTACCCAAAACGTGATTGCTCCAACCTCTACTCAACCTTCCTTACTGCCTGTGAAGCAACCCATACCTGCATTGAATTAAATACAGCCGGCCTACGAAAAGACTGCAAAGAAATATACCCTAACATCGAATTTTTGGAACTTGCCAGATCACACAACGTTCAAATTTCTTTTGGCTCTGACGCTCACGCACCCCAAGAAGTTGGCCTAAACTTGAGCGAAGCAGTAAATCTGGCGAAAAAGTGCGGTTATCACAGTTACTGCACTTTCATCAGGTTAGAAAAAGTAATGGTAAATTTGTAACCCAAATTGCGTTTCAATTTTTAGGAAAACGAACAGAAACAATCCTTACGGTTTCCACTTCCATCCTACTTCGCAATGCCACGCTCACTGGATTCTACAAAACTCAACAGATGGTCTAACTGAGGACTATCTGCAACCTCAGACCTTACTTTTTCCGCGGCGACGGCCATTGTGAGGTTTTCTCGAAATAATATCTTATACGCCTGCTTTAATGCGCTCTGGGTTTCGTCAGTTATATTATTACGCTTAAGCCCTTCCTTGTTCAAAGCACGCGTTGAAGCCGGATTACCATCAGCCATCATATAGGGCGGAACATCTTGCACCACCTTACTGCAGCCGCCTATAATTGACATTGTTCCAATGCGGCAAAATTGATGCACCGCTGCCAAGCCACCGATAATTGCCCGATCTTCCACTATTACGTGCCCGGCTAGGGTGCCTACATTGGACATAATAATATGGTCACCCAACCGACAATCGTGGGCAACGTGCGTGTAAGCCAATAAATTATTGTGTGATCCGATAACCGTAACATCCCCATCGCCAGTTGCACTATGTACCGTGACATACTCTCTGAATGTGTTATTGGAACCTATTTCCGTGCCTGAACCCTCAGCTTTCCACTTCAAATCCTGAGTCTTGAGACCAATTGAGCAAAACGGGTAAAACTCATTACCCTCGCCAATTTTAGTGCGGCCATTGATCACCACATGAGAGTGCAGATTGCATCCTGATCCCAGTGTCACATTAGGTCCAATGACACAATAGGGCCCAATTTTGCATTCATCACCAATCTGTGCACCATCTTCAATGATAGCGGTAGAGTGAATTTTACCCATCATTCTCAGGAATCAACTAGCATGAATGTAACTAATGCCTCACTGACTTGCGCCCCATCCACAAAACATTTACCAATCGCCTTTCCGATTTTACCCCGTGATTTCGTTAGTTCCACGTCAATGGTAAGCACGTCGCCGGGAAGCACTGGTTTACGCCATTTTACGTTTTCGGCAGCCATGAAATAAGCAAGTTTTCCTATGTTCTCGGCTTTTTTGAGCATTAAAATGCCTGCAACCTGCGCAATCGCCTCTAATTGTAATACTCCCGGCATTATTGGGTGATTAGGGAAGTGTCCTTCAAAGTAAGGTTCATTAATACTGACATTTTTTTGAGCAACGATGTGACTGCCTTCAATCAAGGTAACCCGATCCACCATTAGGAAAGGAAACCGGTGCGGCAACACTTTCATTATTTGGTTTACATCCAAAATTGCACCATCCTGAACGATCGATTCACGGGCTTTTTCCTCCACCGCCACTTTGGCTGAACGTTCTTTTTCAGGAGGAGGCGCAAAAGTTTCAGCAACCTCCTTAGGCTTCCTACTCTGGGATAAAATCCTTCGAGCCATCTCGCAATTTGCAGCATGACTTGGCTTTACAGCAACAATATGAGCACCNATCGGCCTCCGCATCAAAGAGAGATCGCCTATTATATCGAGAATCTTATGGCGGACAAATTCGTTGGCATACCTTAGAGGCTCATTGGTNAGCACTGCGTCATCACGAATCACTACAGCATTTTCCAAACTCCCCCCTTTAATCATCCCATTTTTATACAAGTGCTCTATCTCTTCATAATAACAAAATGTACGAGCCCTTGAAATTTCATGACGCCACGTGTCTGGATTTAGCTCACAGCTAAAGAGTTGAGTGAAACGCCCATTTTCCCCAGCACTAGTACAGGTAATCTTAAGACGGTCATGAGGAAATGCCATCATTTGAGTTTCTCCGCTTTGCAGCTCAATGGGAGCCTCAAGCAGATATACCTCTCGTTGTTCATCCTGGGCAACGACACCTGCCTCCTCAATCATTTGACAGAACTGATCCGAGCTACCGTCACCAATGGGCGGCTCGTTCGCATCGAGTTCCACAACTGCATTATCAACCCCGAACCCTGAAAAAGCAGCCAACACATGTTCAACAGTGTGAAGTTTAACACTCCCCTTGGACAGTGTGGTAGATCGATTTGTCTCCGAAACATTCTCAACTGACGCGACAACCTCTGGTTGCCCATCGAGATCGACCCGGCGAAAACATATTCCATGGTTTGGCGGCGCGGGCAAAAATGTCATTTTCACCTTATTGCCGCTGTGCAGGCCAATACCACTAAAGCTGGCTTGGCCAGCCAGTGTCTGCTGATTCAACACGAGATTATTTAACTAAATGCAGGATCCTGAAGCAAGCCGCGATGATATTTACTCTCCCGCCTCAGCCGCCTCACGTTCCTCTAGCGCTGCCTTGCGCGATAAGCGAACCTTTCCGCGTTCATCTATCTCAAGGAGTTTTACCCAAATTTTTTCTCCAACCTTAGCTATATCCTCAACATTCTTAACCCGGGCTGTTGCCAGTTCACTCACATGACATAATCCATCACGTCCTGGGAGGAATTCTACAAAAGCGCCATATTCTTTTACAGTCACAACGGTACCCTGATAGAGCTTGCCTACCTCGGGTTCCTCATCGCTTACTTCACGTTCCGCCCTAGGCTCACTCGGCTCTTCTCCTTCTGCAGGCGCCGTTATTTCTCCACTTTCAATCATAGCAGCTTTACGAGACAGCTTTACTTTTCCGCGCTCATCTACCCCGATAAGTTTCACGGTCATCCTATCACCTTCTCTTGCAACATCTTCGGTTTTATCCACGCGCTTATCAGATAGCTCACTAATATGACACAAACCGTCCTTGCCGGGCAGGAACTCAACAAAACAGCCAAAGTCCTTAACAGAAACAACTGTTCCCTCATACACACGCCCCACCTCAGGCTCAGCAGTCATTCCCTCAATTTCCTCCACTGCCACCTGCATGCCTTCCGGATTTAGTGAATAAACATTAACCGTGCCATCGTCTTCGATATTAATTTCACACCCCGACTCCTCAACGATTCTTTTAATATTTTTTCCTCCCGGCCCTATGATCATTCCAATCTTATCTGGATCGACCTTCAGCTGGGTGATCCGCGGGGCATATTTGCTCATCTCTCCGGGCTCACTGATCGTTTCATTCATGATATCAATGATTTCATGACGGGCTTTCCGAGCTGCCTCAATGGCTTCCTCCATAATATTCATTGGAAGACCTTTGAGCTTAAGGTCCAACTGAAAACCGGTGATACCNTCCTTGGAGCCGGCTATTTTACAATCCATGTCACAGAATGCGTCTTCCCAACCCATAATGTCAGTAAGGATTTTATGATCGGTAATTTTCCCCTCATCATCAAGATCAGTGCAAATACCAATACTGATACCCGCACAAGTCCCTTTCATTTCAACTCCGGCATTCATAAGCGCCAAACTACCACCGCAAACTGAAGCCATGGAGCTGGAACCGTTAGATTCGAGGATTTCAGAAACTTGACGAATTGCATAAGGATAATTCCTTCTGCATCATTTATCGGCAACATCGGAAAAAGGGACCGCTCAGTCAATGCACCGTGCCCTACCTCACGCCGACCTGGCCCCATGATGCGGCCAGTCTCTCCCACCGAATAATTCGGGAAGTTATAGTGCATCATATACTGCTTACTATCTTCCCCTCCGGTATAGCTATCAAAGCGCTGCGCCGAGTCCGTCGTGCCTAGTGTGGTGGTCACAAGGGCTTGCGTCTCGCCTCGAGTAAAAAGAGCTGATCCATGAGTACGAGGCAAGACCCCCACTTTACACTCAATTGAACGCAATTCATCCAATCCACGGCCATCCAACCGTTTGCCTTGCTTGAGAATCAGGCCACGCAGCGCAGTCTTTTGAATGTGATAAAAGGCCTGATCCACTACCGCATCAGTAACCTCTTCCTCGCCAAATTCCTCGCGGAGCTTGATTGCTACTTCGTCCTTAATAGCACCAACCTTTCGCTCACGTTCCAGCTTGGCAACAGTAAGAAGTGCCTCCACAATACGACCCCCTCCTCCNAGCTCTTCGGCTTTGGAAAAGATTTTATCATCTACAACAAAAAGCTGATCTTCAATATCACGCTTTTCCTTTCCGCATAATTTCACAAGCTCTTTTTGAGCTTCAATCTGCGGCAAACAACATTCCTGACCATATTTCAAGGCAGCAATAAAATCTTCCTCCTTAATCTGATCTGCAGCTCCTTCATACATTACCACATCGGTTTCGTTACCGACATAAAGAAGGTCAAGGTCACTCTCTGCCATTTCCTCATGAGTTGGATTAGCAACAAATTCGCCATTCACTCTCCCTACGCGCACAGCCCCTAGAGGTCCATCCCAGGGAATATCACTTACCATTAGCGCAGCAGAAGCCCCGAGAATACTTAGCACATCAGGCTCATTCTCACCATCAGCGCTGAGCAGCAAACCATACACCTGACATTCATTGAACCAGCCCTTTTTGAAGAGCGGCCTAATAGGGCGATCTGTGAGCCTACAAGTAAGTATTTCCTTATCACTCGGACGACCTTCTCGACGGAAATAATTTCCAGGGATTTGGCCGGCGGCATGCGCACGCTCCCGATAGTCCACTTGTAATGGGAACCAATCCTGCCCTTCACGACCTTTAGTGGCCGCGACAACGGCGGTCATTACAATCGTCTCGCCCATTTGTACTGTTACGGTGCCATCAGCTTGCTTGGTAATATTACCGCTACCGATGGTGATTTCTTTATCGCCAACTTTGGCGGTTACTTGGTCTTTAGTCATTATTAGTATTTAGATTTAGTCACTGCTGACTCGAGGAACTTCATACAAGGCCCCTAGTGAGGCACTGAATGAAATCACCCAAATTTACAGCGACACTTTTCATCGCAATTATTATTTTCAGGAATCCGGGTGTGAAAACGGCGTTTCAGCAGCCCGGGAAAGTGAAACTGACTTAACGAATGCCGAGCTGTTTCTTCAACTCAACCATACGATTGGAATCCTTCCCTTGCAGATAGCGCAACAGACGCTTGCGCCGACTCACCATATTGGTGAGACCTCGACGGGAATGACGATCCTTTTTGTTGGCCCTAAGATGACCCTCCAAATGTTTAATACGGCGGCTCAAAACCGCAATTTGCACGTCAGCAGAACCGGTATCCTTCTCGTGGACACCGAATTCAGAAATTGTCTCAGCTTTTACTTTCCTATCCATTTATCTTTTCAGCGGCGCAACCTAAAATACCCGCTCAGCATTAGCAAGAGATATTATAGGATAATATCGCCTATAAACCGAAACTATTTGACAAAATCGGGGCTGTTGAACAGATAATCAGCCCGAAGAGAGCCAGAGTAGCTCAGTCGGTAGAGCAGTGGGATCATAATCCATTTGTCGGGGGTTCAAGTCCCTCCTCTGGTACCATTTTTTGCACTTTATTAGGAAATACCCTGAATAACCTTTCCTTGTTAGCCCTAGGCACCAAGGGCATTGTCAGCCGCGAGTCACGAAACATTTGATGCTTGATGGATTAAAAGGCCTTTTTTCCAATGATATTGGGATAGATTTAGGCACTGCAAACACGCTGGTTTTCCTTAAAGACCGAGGAATAGTCATGCGGGAGCCTTCAGTGGTAGCAATCCAGTCAGGTACAAAAAATGTACTCGCAGTTGGCAGTGAGGCAAAATCCATGCTCGCTCGCACCCCTCCTAATATCACTGCCATCCGTCCGATGAAGGATGGTGTGATTGCAGATTTTGACGTAACCGAAGCAATGCTTCGCTATTTCATCACCAAGGTTCATCACCGGAAGCTTGTCCAACCTCGAGTAGTCGTTGCGGTCCCTTCCGGAATAACTGAGGTGGAAAGACGAGCCGTTGAGGATTCAGTAACGCGTGCGGGGGCAAGCGAATTCTACCCTATCAAACAACCTTTAGCCGCAGCCATCGGAGCTGGCCTTCCCGTTGCAGAACCAGCGGGTAATATGGTGGTAGATATTGGTGGTGGAACAGCAGAAATTGCTGTCATCTCTCTGGCAAACATTGTTCAAGCTACTAGCCTGCGGGTTGGTGGCGACCAATTCGATGGTGCGATCATTAATCATATGAAACGCGCCCATAACCTTTTAATCGGCGAACGAACAGCTGAGGAAATCAAACTGAAAATCGGTTCGGCCTTCCCGTTGGAAGACGAATTAACCATGGAAGTAAAAGGGCGCGACCTGAATCAAGGACTACCAAGGACATTAACTATTCGCTCAGAGGAAATACGCGATGCGCTCAAAGAGCCTTTAACTGCAATCCTCGAGTCCATCCGGCAAATTCTTGAACAGTGCCTGCCGGAACTCTCCGGAGATTTAGTTGATCGCGGGATTGTTATAGCTGGGGGAGGTGCTCTTTTAAGAGGAATCGACCGACTCGTAGCAAAAGAAACCCAACTTCCGGTAGTCATTGCTGACGACCCTCTCATTTCAGTAGCAAACGGAACTGGAAAGGTTCTTCAAAATATTGATTACTGGCGCAATGCAGCAGCCACTTCATGATTGATTTCTCTCACATTCGCTCGCCCGGATCACCCGGGTAAATGACTAATAGACCATACGTCATCACAACCAGCATAGTTCTGCTTTTTGCAGTAATCTGCTTTAGTTTGTCACCTACAGCNGCAAAGCGNGCAAAGCGCTTGTTTAGCAGCTTATACACTCCGTTATTTAAAACCCAAAGAATAGCCCAGAGCACTGGGGAATACCTATCCAACCAAACTATTTCCCGTGAAGCCCTGCTANATGAAAACGCCGAACTAAAACGCCAAAACACTATACTNGAGCTCAAACTTGACCAAACAGTACCATTATCAAGGGAAAACCGGAACCTGCGCGAACAACTCAAAATGCGCCCCCGACCAGAATGGAACCCCCGTTTGGCACGTATTATTGGACGAGACCCATCTAACTGGTGGAGGTCAATCCTAATTGATCTAGGCGCGAACGACGGTGTAAAAATTGATATGCCGGTGGTTGCCAAAACCGGCCTTATAGGCCGAGTGCAAGAGGCGTACCCAAACCGTTCACAGATCGCTTTATTGGGAGATCCCGATTGCAGAGTTTCAGTAACCATTGAGGCAACCAAAGAGACCGGCATCCTCAAATCAACTGGAGAAACAGTTTACGACCCGACATTAGTAAAGCTGACCCACCTACCGGGAGTCACTCTTGCCAGACCGGGCGACAAACTATATAGCAGTGGACTTGGTGAAATTTTTCCCAGAGGAATATATGTCGGCAAACTTCTTGCAATACACTCCAGACCCGGATCCCTAACAACAACAGCAACAGTAAAACTCTCAACCAACACCTCCCAACTCCATGAAGTTTGGGTACTTATGCCATGAGAGGTTTTCTCACATTATCAATCCTAGCAACTGCCCTTATAAGCACGTATGTCTTGACTGCATGGAGCTTTCCACAGAGAACATTCGGGTTCCAAATAGACCCGCTTCCCGCCTTACTAATAGTGGTTGCCCTGCGCTGCCCAATCTCAACAATTGCAATACTCTCTATATTTGGATCCCTAACCCAAAGTGCGCTTTCTACGAGCTCCATAGGTGCTACTATCCTTCCCCTCTACACATTAGGGNTGATCGTACACATGAATAGCCAACACATTGCATTCAACAATGTCGGAACGCGATTCATTCTAGGCGCATCTGCCGGTGCCTTTGTCTCAATTACATCTTTGTGTATATTACTGCTTTCAAATCAACAGCCACTGTTCGGCTGGTTTTCTTTTTGGCAGTGGATAGCTACAGCCGGCATGAGCGGCCTATTAGCACTGGTCTTTTTCCCAATTGTTAACTGGCTAAATCGATCAGTAGAAGAACAGCCGCTTGCCGCTCCGTACGACACCTCCACTCGGATTATTCGTGGCCCTCACATTCATGGATAACTCACTAGATAAACCGAAAACAGATAAGCGAGTTTACGCGACTGGTGCAGCGATCGGCATCGGCATAACATTGCTGCTCATTGGATTATGGTATGTGCAAGTAGCAACAGCNCTCGTATATATCAATGACCAAGAGATACAATCAATGCGAACGGTGCGCATCCCTGCGGTAAGAGGCAGCATTTTGGACAAACACGGAAAACCGATAGCCCAAGATATCCCTACGTTTGTAGTAAATGCTTATCTTGAGGAATTACGGCCGCACTTCAGAGAAGAATGGAAAAGAAGCCGACCTGCCAAAAGTTTGAGTGCAGCTGAAAGCAGGCAACTTGAAATTCAAGTAAGGCACAGGGTCGTCAAACGATTCATCGAAATGCTTCAATTGGATCAACAAATTGCCATCTCCCCANATAAAATGGAATCCCACTTCACCAACCAAAGAGCACTTCCGTTACCGGTGATCACAGGGCTATCGATCACTAATGTAGCTCGCTTTGCGGAAAACAGCTGGAAAGTGCCGGGACTTGAGCTGGAAGCCACACCAAAAAGAATGTACCCGTCGCTTTCAACCGCCCACCTAACAGGCCATCTGAAACGATACAACTACCGGTCCAAGGAGGAACTCCCTTACAATTACCGACTGCCTGACTATTCTGGAAAAGTAGGATTAGAAAAAATGTTTGACCAATATTTATGCGGCCAACCAGGAACAAGAGCTGTTCAGGTTAACAACCTCGGCTACCGACAGGGTGAATCAACTCCAGTTGCCTCACAGCCCGGCAGCAATGTTGTATTAACTTTAGATATGACAATACAAAACGCCACGATGAACGCCTTGGAGAAAGGCTTAAAAAAATGTGGAGCAAAGGCCGGCTCCGCCATTGTGATGGATGTAAATTCAGGTGATATAACCGCAATGGTGTCAGCTCCTGTATTTGATCCTAACAAATTCACACCTGGAATAAGCCACGCCCTCTGGAACCAATACCTCACTAACAGACCATCTCCCCTTCTCTTTCGCGCAACTCAAGAACGTTACCCTCCAGGGTCAATATTTAAAATTATCTCGGGACTGGCAGCACTGGAAAACGGATTAAATCCAGAAAAACTAGTTGAATCGACCGGGAGTTTTCGAATAGGCAAACGCTCAATCAAGGACACGGCAAGCCCTGGACTGTACGACTTTAAGCGGGCCTTCAAAAAATCCAGCAATTATTATTTCATTCACCAAGCAGTAGTCGAAGGGCACGGCAAGGAGCATATAGTCCAGATGGGAGAACAGTTCCATTTAGGGAAAAAAACAGGCCTGCTGCCAGAACAGGAGACGGCAGGGCAATTCCCTTCAATTAAAAGAGTAAGAGATCGCTGGAGCGAAGGAGACACAGCCAACCTTTGCATTGGACAGGGCGAAATTACCGTTACACCACTTCAAATGGCGATTATGACCTCAGCCATCGCAAACGGAGGCACAATTTATCATCCACGCGTAGTTGATAGAATACAGTCAACAAATCCAAATATTAAAGAAAACACGATAAGGTTCCGTCGTGCGCAAAAACGCAGTCAACTTTTAATAAAGCGAACTGATAGTTTAAAAATAATACGTGAAGCCATGTTTGCAGATGTAGCCGAAGAAGAGGGAACCGGACAGCCCGCAATGATTCCTGATTACAATATCTGTGGAAAAACCGGCACTGCCGAAGTAAAAAAACCAGGAGACTTTCACAAAATCACATGGTTTGTTTCATTTGGTCCTTTCGAAAAACCAAAATATGCTGTCGTCGTCATGGTTGAGAGGGGCGTTTCTGGGGGCAAAACATGCGCCCCAATAGCTAAAGAGATCTACGAAGTTTTAATCAACCAAAAAAGAAATGATTCCTTAGCGGGAAAATAAATGAATTTTTTGACTCAAATATTACCCTGGAATCGTGTTGATAAGGTACTATTAATTGCTTTGTTTGGCCTAATGACTTTCGGCCTACTCTTCGTCTACAGCGCAACGTACAACAATGAACTTTTCTCTTCTTCCACACTGATAAAACAACCCTACTTCAAGCAGGGAATTTTTTATCTTGCAGGGCTCACCATTGCATTTGTTCTTTGCCTGAAAGATTACAACCAGATAGCACGGTGGGCATACGTTTTCTATTGGCTTAATATCACCATGCTGACGCTGGTCTTAATTCCTGGCATTGGCTCCATGCGCTATGGAGCCCGAAGATGGTTCGACCTTGGCTTTACGCAGTTTCAGCCCTCAGAAATGGCCAAAGTCGCTTTTGTTCTAGCTTTAGCGCAATTCTTAAGTCGACCAAGGAGAGAATTATCTGATTCCAAAGTGCTTCTAAAAGGAATCGGATTAGCCATGCTTCCATTTGCCTTAATACTAATGGAGCCAGATCTTGGCACGTCGNTAATGATCCTTCCNACAGGACTCGTGATGATGTACGTTGCCGGAGCGCCTTGGGGATTTATGAAAAAACTTGTAGGNGGCGCNACAATTTTAACAGGCCTTGCCCTAGCGTATGTNTTTTTTGTACCCAACGAGTGGAAGCCAATCCGACTACCTGACCATCAAAAACGCAGATTNATGGTATATTTTGGCGTAGATTATGCCAAACATTACGCAGGCCCCAACGCCACAAATACAGAAATAAGCCGNGCCCGAGCTCTACAAAAACAGGATTCCTATAATGTAGTTCAAGCTATGATTTCTGTCGGATCTGGCGGNCTCACTGGCAAAGGCTGGAAGAATGGAATACAAAACACATACGGATATTTACCAAGAGGAGTAGCCCACAATGATTTTATTTTTTCAGTCATCGCTGAGGAAAGTGGATTTATCGGCAGCACTGTAGTGATCTTATTGTACGGAACAATCATNGCTGTTGGAATTAGAACCGCGATCCGAAGTCGTGANCGGCTGGGTAGGATTCTTGCCATGGGAGTGGTAACAATGATGTTCTTCCACGTATTTGTTAATATCGGCATGAACATACGCATGGTGCCTGTCACAGGCCTACCCCTCCCNCTNCTGAGCTCAGGCGGTTCGTCTGTGATCTGTTCNTTAGCAGCCTTAGGGCTNCTGCAAAACATTAAGCTATACCAAAAGACAATATAATTTAAATTATGAGTAATAAAAATTTCGGCACGAGAAAGAAACGTCAAAA
Organism: Verrucomicrobiales bacterium; assembly: GCA_002719595.1. Classification (GTDB taxonomy): domain Bacteria; phylum Verrucomicrobiota; class Verrucomicrobiia; order Limisphaerales; family UBA1100; genus UBA1100. The sequence goes on along the minus strand of PBEJ01000001.1, from coordinate 9,542 downwards.
CTTCCGCCCTACAGGCGGCATGCGAAGCCAAATTCCTAAAAAAGAAAAAGGCCGTGAAGACATGGAAAACGGNAGAATCCTAGACGAGCCAATATTCAACCATGGTCANGAAGATGAAATTTTAAAATCAGAAAACAAGGCCTTTGGTGTTAAGTCCGCACCTGAACAATCCAAACAAAAAGAGACAATANCTAAAAACAGGGAGAAAGAGGAAGAGCCAGGCTTTGTCGGAAAGGTAAAAAGGTTTATACAGAAACTACTCCCCAAAAAACCATCGGGAAGAGAAATTATTATTAGTGCTGAGAGCTTAGAAACGCGCATTGCCATAATGAAATCCAGCCAACTGGAAGACTTCACAATGGAAAGAAACAATGACGAACGTATAGTGGCGAGTATATATAAAGGTAAAGTACGAAACCTAGAAAANCGATTAGAAGCCGCTTTTGTTGATATCGGNATAGACAAAAACGCATTCCTCCATTACTGGGANATACTTCCAGCAAACCTTGAAAAACAGTATGAAGTTATTGAACGAAAGGGAGGTCGCCGGAAAATACCTCGCATATCAAAAAAAGATATTCCAAAGAAATATCCAGCAGGCAGCGATATTGTACTGCAAATCCAAAAAGGCCCTATCGGCACCAAAGGCCCCCGTGCCACTACGCATTTATCTATCCCAGGAAGATTTCTNGTCCTGCTNCCNTACTCTGACCAACTGGGTATTTCAAAAAAGATACAAGATCCAAAAGAGCGCAAACGACTTAAATCAATTCTCCAATCTCTCAATATCCCCAGCAACATGGGGGCAATCTTACGCACAGCCGGAGAAGGCCGCCGTAAAGGTTATTTTGTAAGAGACTTAGCAATCTTAATGGATCAATGGGAAAAAGTAGAAAATAATATCAATTCTAATAAGGCNCCCTCCTGTGTATTTAGAGAACCCGATTTGATAGAACGTACAGTNCGAGATTTTTTAACCGAAGACGTAGATCGAATTCTTATCGATAATCGGGATGCTTTTACCAGAATGGAGNAACTCGTTGGCAAAATCTCAAAACAATCAAAGAAAAAAATTCAACTTTACACNGATGCGCAACCCATTTTTGACAAGCATGGGATTACTAAACAGCTAGAACAGGCCTTTTCAAGAAAAGTCAGCCTCAAGAGCGGNGGAGCTCTTGTGATTGATGAANCTGAAGCATTGGTAGCTATCGATGTTAATACCGGAAGTCACAAAGGCGGGGGGAAAGACCAAGGAAGCACAATTCTTCGGGTAAATTTNGAAGCAGCTGAAGAAATTTGCCGTCAACTCAAGTTAAGGAATATGGGAGGACTGATTGTAATCGACTTCATTGACATGAAAAACCGACGTGATCGCGATAANGTAGGAAACAANGTGAAGGAGTGCCTCAGGAATGATAAAGCAAAAACCCANGTATTGCCGATTTCACAACTAGGGCTAATGGAAATGACGCGCCAAAGACATTCCGAAAGCGTTCAATCTACATTNCATGACGAATGTCATTATTGCAATGGACGTGGCAACATAAAGAGCCCCGTCACAATGAGTGTTGAAATTCAACGCAAACTCACAGAAATCCTCAGAGGACGTGACCAAGACGAATCAGATTTCATNCTTCGAATCGTGGTAAATCCAAATGTTTTGGATAGGCTCCGCAGGGAAGATGAAGATTTGATAATTAATTTTGAGAAAAAATACCTAGTAAAACTCGAATTTAGAGCCGAGACAGCTTTCCACGCTGAACAATTCATGATTTTAGATGCAAATAACAATCAAGAGTTGGCCAGCGTCGGTGAGCATAACTAAGCGTTTTCATTGACAAGATTGGAACAAATAGCTGGCATTAGGCATGAACCTTGCCATCTCTTTAATAGTTTTATTTCTAAGTATTTCATTAGAAGGCGAAGAATTCCCACATACACGACCGTTGGAAATGGATGGAGATTTGTCTGTTCGCATGGTTTCCGGTATCAGCATTTTTCTGGATAAAAAAATCCAATTGTCACGAAAACTCCGTAAAAATTTCTGGAATCGTAATAATACATCAGATAAGGCATACGTAAAATCCATAGAAAAAAATAGAAAACATTTTCAATTTTGCATTGGTGCTACCGATGAACTAATCCCTTTTAAAAGTCTTGGCCTCAACTCAAATACAACAACCAGCTCCCTTCGATATAAAGATGAGCATATGGAAGTACACTCTGTTTATTGGCCGGTCTTCAAAGGCGTCACTGGAGAAGGTTTATTAATTAACCCCCTCGGCCCTATCCGAGGCCGCATCATTGCCCTTCCCGACGCTGACCAAACCCCGGAACAGATAGCAGGATTATGTCCCGGCATAAACCCCGAATCACAATTCGCCCGTCATCTAGCAATTGCAGGTTGTCAGGTAGTGATACCAACACTCATTAATCGTGACGATGAATTTTCAGGCGCTGAAGGAATAGCATATACAAACCAAACCCACCGGGAATGGATCTACCGTCAGGCATTTGAAATGGGTCGTCATATAATCGGCTACGAAGTACAAAAAATACGAGCGGCAATAAATTGGTTTAATTTAGAAAACTCAAAGACACCCAATGTAATTCCAATTGGAATAGTGGGCTATAATGAGGGAGCTCTCATAGGATTCTATGCAGCTGCCATAGATAACCGCGTAAAAGCAACTATGATAAGTGGTTATTTTTGCGAACGCGACAGAATCTGGAATGAACCTATATACAGAAATGTATTCGGCCTACTAGAACAATTTGGCGATGCTGAGATTGCCAGCCTGATATGCCCCCGGACCCTAATCGTGGAACATAGTAGCATTAAGCAAATTGATGCCCCCCCCATGGCCAAACGAGGCCGCCGTGGAGGAGCTGCCCCTGGTATATTAACCACCCCAGCAACCCATCTAGTTGAATCAGAATTTCTAAGAGCCAGAGACCTCGGTTTTAAAAATAATTACATACATCTTTACAGTTCCCAAGATGGAATAAATAAAAAAATTCCGGTAGATAATTTTTGCAACACAACCTCCATAAAGAAATTTTTAAAAGAGCTTAATATATCAACTGAAGAGATAAATTTACGACCTAAACCCCTCAAACATAAAATAGAAGTGCCAACTGACCGGCAAAAACGGCAGGTAATACAATTGGTTGACCATACACAACGGCTTCTTCGTTTTTCTGAATACCGCAGACAAGAAAATTTTTGGAAATCTTTCCGGTATGAAAAACCTTCTACCTGGAACAAGCAAACCGATAAACACAAGGAGCGATTCTGGAATGAAGTCATCGGGAGGTTCCCCAATGCTAATCTTCCAATTAATCCTAGAAGTAGAAAGATATTGGAAACTGATAAATGGACATGTCATGAAATCGTTCTGGACGTTTGGAAGGACGTTTTTGCATGGGGATACCTACTTACACCAAAAGGCATTAAACCAGGAGAGAAACGCCCAGTCGTGGTCTGTCAGCATGGACTGGAGGGGGTACCTAATGACACTGTAACCCGCGATCCTAAATCGAGGGCATTTGGTCCATATAAGGGTTTTTCCGCGGAGTTAGCTGATCGGGGTTTTGTTGTTTTTGCTCCACATAACCCTTACCGAGGACAGGATGCATTTCGTGTTTTACAACGTAAAGCAAACCCATTGGGAAAAACACTATTCTCAGTCATTATACCTCAACACAACCGGATTATAGATTGGCTGGAAACCCTTCCATACGTCGATAAAAACAGAATCGGTTTCTACGGATTGTCATATGGAGGCAAAACAGCAATGAGAGTACCAGCATTGATCCCACGATACTCTCTTTCTATATGTTCAGCTGATTTTAATGAATGGATCAAAAAAAACACAACAACAGATTGGCGTTATAGTTACCTATACACGGGAGAATATGAAATATTTGAATACAACCTTGGCCACACATTTAACTATGCGGAGATGGCTGCACTCATAGCGCCCAGACCCTTCATGGTCGAACGCGGACATAAAGATGGTGTCGCACCTGATGAATGGGTAGCTTACGAATATGCCAAGGTTCGAAGGTTGTACGCCGCCCTTGATATCCCAGAAAAAACTGAAATAGAATTCTTCCAAGGACCACATACAATAAATGGCAAAGGAACATTTGACTTTCTACACAGACATCTCAAATGGCCAATTAAATAAAAGATGCTAGAGACCACCATTATAATTTTAATTTTATTGACAGCCATACTGTCTTCAAAATTTTTGGCTAAAAAACCACTCCAACCCCAAATCGATATACCACGAAAACCTTTCCCAACTGAGTGGAAATCAATACTCGAAAAACAATGGCCGCTCTATTTACGGCTCCCAAAAGAATTACAAGATCAACTAGAGCAGCTTACACTTTTATTTATTGAGCGAATAGATATTCGAGGAGCTGAAGGCTTAAAAATCACTGATGAAATTCGTGTACTGACTGCATCCCAAGCATGCCTACTTTTAGTCAATCAAAATACATTTTTCCCTGATAAATTACGTTCTGTGATAATCCGACCAAAGGGTTACACTGCCACAAAACAAGAGGCCTATGGCGGCATACACACAGAAAAAAACATCCAAGTTTTGGGTCAATCGTGGGAATCAGGATTAGTAGTATTATCTTGGGATAATACCAAATCTGGAGCTCAAAACACCAAAGACGGCAGAAATTTAGTTCTGCATGAATTCGCACACCAGTTGGATCAGGCCGACGGACTGGCTGATGGAGCACCGATACTCGGATCCAAGGAACAATACAAACAATGGAGGAAAGTCTGCACTCGAGTATTTGCGGATTTACAACAAAAGGTTGAGAGCGGTGATAAGACAGTCATTGATTACTATGGGGCAACCAACCCCGCCGAATTCTTTAGTGTTACTACTGAAACATTTTTTGAAAAACCCTACTATCTTAAAAAGAAACGCCCCGAACTTTACGAATTATTTGCAGAGTATTATAAAGTAGACCCTCTGACCTGGAATTGATGCTTCACCCGCCGACTAATAAGCCGACGGGTGAAGACCTTTAGTAGCCAATACTTGTCCTGCCTCTCACATCACCACCAAGGCCTGTGAATCCATATGGTGACTTTGCGAGAAATTCAAATAACTGAATATTTTGATTAAAACCACAGGGTGAAAAAAGATAATAACGAACCTCAATTTAGGTTATATTAATTTTTATCAGGATCAAAACGTTGAAGCCCAACATCGTTGGCAATGTCATCGAACTCCTCACGGCTAACATCTTCCAACCTCTTACCGCGTTCATCCAACTTTTCGTTTATTTTAACCGCCTTTTCAGTCATCTCTTCGTGGGTATCCTTTGAGCCACCTACTAGGGCAAAGTTTTCCCCTTTGGTGATTCGTTTATGACCGTCGGAATCCAACCCAACTCCAAGCATCATGCTTTTGGGTTGATCATTTTTACGTGGCGAATTTGCCATTTGGATTACACTATCAAATTCACAGCCTGTGAACAAGTCGAAACTAGCTGACCGTCAGCGACTGACCATTATTTTTGGTGCTCAATCCCAATAAAAAGGGAACTGCAATCGTCGCCCATTCATCTGCAGAGGGAAAATCAGCTGCAGAAGGACCAAAGCAACTCCGGAGCATATCTGTATTTATTACACCTGGATTTAAAGGCACAGCCGCCAACCCTTCTGGTAATTCTTGGGCGAGTGATTGGGTCATACCTTCAATTGCCCATTTTGTGGCACAATATGGTGCCACCTCAGGAGAAGCACTTCTGCCCCATCCGGAACTGAAGTTGACAATTACTCCTCTCCCTGCTTTTGCCATTGGTTTAACAAAATGACGAATTACATTAGCAACACCTTTGATGTTTACATCAACCACTTCACTAAATCCCTCAGCGCTGAGTTCCCATAAAAACTGATTTTTGTTTATCACAGCTGCATTGTTAATCAATAAATCAGGCGTACCCAATTCTTTGATTACCTTAACTGCCCACTGCTGCACAGAAAAGTCATCGGCCACATTTACCTGGGAAAATATGTTTGAATCACCGAGATCTTTCCCCAAAGCCAAAAGTTTTTTTTCATTTCGGCTGCACCCTGCCACGGTGTGACCTTGAGCAACAAACTCCCTCGCCATTGCACGGCCTAAACCCCGGCCCACCCCGGTAATCACCACAACCTTTTTAGCAATAGTCTTTTCAAGCGACATAATCATTCGCTAAATCTTCCGGGGCTGTACTAAGAGCTCTACCTTCAGAAAATCTACAGCAAGTATGTTCTTGGTATTACCGATACAAATTACCTTTAAAACCTAATTTGAAACCGGAAAAGAACGCAAGATTACGGCTAGGAGTAAACTCCTGATCCTTTTTCTGCAAATTCACGGGACTTTTCCTCCATTCCAGCGGCAAGCACTTCATCTTCACCAAAACCGTTCTCTTGAGCATAACGCCTAACATCATCAGTAATCTTCATACTGCAAAAGTTTGGCCCACACATACTACAAAAATGTGCCGTCTTCGCTCCATCAGCAGGTAAGGTTTCATCATGAAATTCCCTCGCCCGTTCAGGATCCAAGCTAAGATTAAACTGATCTTCCCAACGGAATTCAAACCTCGCTTTACTCAGGGCATTATCACGATATTGAGCACCCGGATGGCCTTTTGCTAGATCAGCTGCATGTGCAGCAATTTTATAAGTAATAACCCCTTCCTTTACGTCATCACGATTAGGTAATCCGAGATGCTCCTTTGGGGTTACATAACAAAGCATCGCAGTACCGTACCAACCGATCATGGCCGCTCCAATCCCACTGGTTATATGATCATACCCAGGCGCAATATCTGTAGTTAAAGGCCCAAGAGTATAAAATGGTGATTCGTGACACCATTCTAACTGTTTCTCCATGTTCTCCTTAATCATGTGCATGGGAGCATGACCAGGGCCTTCGCACATAGCCTGAACTCCGTGTTTCCAAGCGGTTTTCACGAGATCACCTTGAACTTTTAATTCACCAAACTGTGCATCGTCATTGGCATCTGCAATTGCACCAGGGCGCAAACCATCCCCAATTGAGAAACTTACATCATAACGAGCCATTATTTCGCAAATTTCATCCCAATGGGTATACAAAAAATTCTCCTTGTGGTGGGAAAGACACCACTTAGCCATAATACTCCCCCCTCGACTCACTATTCCAGTAGACCTTTTCGCAGTTAGAGGGATAAAACGCAGCAGAACCCCGGCATGAATTGTAAAATAATCCACCCCTTGCTCGGCTTGCTCAATTAATGTGTCTCGGAAAACACTCCAATTTAAATTCTCCGCCTTACCCCTAACCTTCTCCAGCGCTTGATAGATTGGCACCGTACCGATAGGCACAGGACTATTTCGAATAATCCATTCACGAGTTGCATGAATATCTTTTCCCGTAGAAAGATCCATGACGGTGTCGGCGCCCCATTGAGTTGACCAGCGCATTTTTTCCACCTCCTCCTCAATAGTAGAGGCTACAGCACTATTACCTATGTTTGCATTTATTTTTACGAGAAAATTACGCCCAATTATCATTGGCTCCAACTCGGGATGGTTAATATTTGCAGGAATGATTGCACGCCCGGCTGCCACTTCGTCTCGCACGAATTCCGGCGTAATATAATCGGGTATTTTCGCCCCAAACCCTTGCCCACGGTGCTGTTGATTTAAGATGTTGCGGGCCCCTTTCTTATTTTCCAATAACTCTAGTGCCCGCTCACGTCCAAGGTTTTCACGAATAGATATGTACTCCATTTCAGGTGTTACAATACCTTGGCGCGCATACCAAAGCTGTGTTACTGGGTGACTCTTAGCCCTTAGAGGGTCACGGCTTAAACCGGGAAAGACACGATTCCGCTTGCGATCGTTAGCAGATTCAACATGTCTAACTGATAAATATCCATCATCCTCTGGTTTAATCTCCCGGCCACCATACGCACTAACATCTCCGCGCCCCCGAATCCAAGCATCACGAAACGGTGGTAACCCTTTCTCTACATCACAATCAAAAGCAGGATCACCCCAAGGGCCACTACAGTCATATACCCGAATAGGATCGTTGGTCTCAATTTCTCCTGATATTAACTTAGTCGGACTTTGATCTATTTCCCGCATTGGCACACTAAGGTCCGGATATAGTTTACCCTTAACATATATACGCCGCGAACATCCCTTACGTCCATCAAGTGAATCACTGTTTGCTACCATTTTAATCAATTTGTTTAAGCTTAGTTGGCAATACTATTGTGTTTTTCAAAACCTATTCATAATTAGGGCTTTGCAGCCCTAAGTTCCTCCAGTCGCTGTTTTTTTTCCTTGAAAAAGGGCCGCATATTAGGAAACAAGGTTTCCAATTCATCGTACTTACGCAGTGCATCATCATATCTATCTAACTCAGTAAGAAACCTTATAGCCATAACTCCGCTTTGCCCGCGCCAATATAAATTAATCTTTTTGGTCGGGTGACCGTAACTATCTTGATACACATCAGTAACATTCTTGAGTGCATCCTCCAGCGCAACTTTACGTATTTCACCAGCGCTGCCTATTGTAGACCTATCTGAACAATAAGCCAACCCCATCAGCGCCTGATATAAAATATCATCATAGTCGCCTGCACCCGATAAATTTATTAACTGCTGTTCTGAAATGGACCTTGATTTTTCGTAGGCCACCTTAGCGTGAGCATAATGAGATTCACGTTTACGTGCCACCATTAGGGAGATATCGCCGATCCTGCCCCAAGCTCGGGCTGCTACCCGATTGGTTTGCACAATCTGCGTCAACCCAAATAATGTGTTTGTTGACTGGTGAATTTTCTCGTTTTGTATTTTTTCGGCTTGGGGAGAATTGACGGGTGATGATTTCAACTCAAACATTATCAAATCTCCAAGGGCAAAGGTTGCTTGTATGCGCTCGGGAGCAGACACATCCTTGTTATTTATTAAAGCAACAAAACTCTTTTTTGCATCATCATAACCCTGTCTAACCATTGCCGCCCGTCCTGCCATCAATTGAGACCGATGCCTTAAATAGGGAGGGCAATTTGTTTCCGAAGCAACCTCTTGGTATATCTTTTCTGCCGCCAATCGATTTGTTACCGAATTAAAATATTGATCCGCCAACCAAATTTTTGCCGTATAAACTTGCGGAGATTTTACCTTGGTAAATGCCAGGTTCTCGTAGGCCTTCATCGCGGCAATCTTTTGTCCCGAACGCATTAAGGCCCACGCACGGTCCAGCAAAACTTTACCCCTCATTTTGTGATTGGGGTATTTTTTGAGCCATCTGTCATACAGCTTTATTGCATCACCCCATTGACCCTTAGTTGTTTGAACCCTGATTGTTTCAAGCTCCGCTGCGGCAAGTAGATCATGGTCTTGCTTCTGATTATTAAATTCAATCAAATGCTCTTCCGCCAATTCTAATTGTCCTGCTGTTATGCGTGCTTGAGCCATGCCCAGTAAAAAATATGGAAACAATGATGATA
>PBEJ01000040.1 GCA_002719595.1 Verrucomicrobiales bacterium | reverse complement strand
AAGTACTGCAGGAAGACGGCCTCACCGTAAACACCGCTAACCGAGGGATTGCGTTCGGAACAGCAATCGCCTGTTTCTTTGCCAACCTCTACCTAACCCCACTGGATCGGCAATTATCCAAAATCGAGGGCCTGAAGTATTTCCGCTACGCTGATGATCTACTTAGCTTTTCTAAGGATCGATCCAACACGCTGAAAGCAGCCGAACTAATGGGTGAGGCCTTTGATTGTTTACGCGTACAAAGTAAGCCCAAGGCTCACCGCAATTTTTTCTTCCCACAAACCGCCGGCCACACGGATGGCGCGTTTGAAGCGGTCGACCGATTCCAGCATCTCGGCCTGGAATTCCGGGCTGATCAATCCGTAGGCATGGCTCGAGAAAAAGGACGAAAGATTCGCAATCTCTTTCGCACCGCTTTTCGCAGAAAACGCCATCGATTTAGTAAGCAAAGGCATGCCAATGGCCGCGCGCAATTGGCAGTCAATATTGCTCGGGATGTAGTCAACGAGACATTTCGATCCGTGGCGGTGATTGATTACTACCTAAAGCATGTGAATGACGAAAAACAGCTCCGAGAATTAGATCGCTGGCTAGCTGAAGAAATTCTCTCTGTCACTTTTAAAACCGGCCATAAAAAAGGCAATTTCCGAAAACTGCCATTTGGCCGTCTCCGGGCTATGGGCTTACCTAGCCTACAACATCGACGTCGACTTTTGCGGCATGGGCATTTGGAATCGTCCTTTTTCCAAATGCGAAACGAAAATTTGATCGCGCAGCAGCAGAGGCGGCTGCCATCGACCCGGAAACATACCGGGCTCGATTCCCTCCATACCGGGAAGCACAGGCAAACAACACTCGTGAGGGAGAGCGCCTAAAGTGTTAACCGGCGTTAGTGACATCGTCCATGATCCATCATGGGACGGTGGAACTCCCATGATGGATCATGGACGCTAAAGCGAATTAAAGCTCTGCGCTCAAGAAATCAAGGTAGTCCACCGACTCCGATCTGGAGACGATGGAACGACTCCAGATCGGAGTCGGTCCAAGACTAAAGCCGCCTTTGCTGCTGCGTAATCAAAATAAAAAAGGCAACGTTATGGGTTTATTTGATGATTTAATGAAAAAATTTAGCGGTGTTGACTCTAATCAACAACCAACTACTCGCAATCCAACTCAAAGCGCAAAGGCTGAGAGAAAAAAACCCAACCAAGACGAAACGCTTCCTCCAGTCATTACGACTGACAAAACCAAAAATGAAAATCCCCCCACCGGAAAACGAAAGAAAGGTTATACTGCTCCGGCTTCTGATAAAACGATTGTCATTGAGTACCTCAATTTTCAAGGAGACCTGAAACAATTCATTGGGGACCCCAAATCCATTCGCCGCCGCGGAAATCATTTTTCAATACGTGTAGCACCAACTTTTAAACGTATCTCTTTAAACCGATCCAAAACACGCATTCTAAAAGGTGTGCCAGCCCCGACCGAATTACCGCGCGAACCGCTCCCCGTACAAACCACTACCTCTAATACCTCCACTATCCATTACACTAACTGGCAGGGGGAAGAAAAAGAATTTAAGATTATCACTGGCGTAGTTGACGATAAGGGTGACTTTGTACGTGTCCGTGTCTCACCTACTTTCCAATACATCACGCTTAAACGTACCCGGATTGGGAACCCTGAAGCATTATTTGAAAAAACTGATCCTGAAATTACTCAAACTGACGGAGAAACTAACACGACACAACCAGTCACTTCAGAACCCACTACTCCGGCAATTGCAACTGGCAAGGTCAGTATTATTCTTACCAGCTGTGGAGTTGCTACTTACGATGCCACAAGAATCGTTCGGGAAATGCGCCCGGATCTGGGGACATTCGATACCTATAATTTATTACGTGATTTTCCGAAGACCATCGCCGAAAATGTGGAACCGGAAAAAGCCGCAAGCTACAAAAAACAACTGGAGGATGCTGGCTGCACCGTTGAGCTAAAATGAACCAAGAATCGCCTTTAGGGGGGGTTGTAGGATTAATACTCGGCGTAGCCCTCGGCGTAGGAGTAGGGATATTTGTGGCTAATATTTCGGAATCCGAAATAATTGGATTTATTACGTTCATCATATTCGCCTGGTCTGGGTTCAACTCATATAGGACCAATTCGAAATCAAAAAATAATCCATTTAAACAAACTGAATACCATTCCGAACAAATGGTAAAAATTCTTTACACCAACTCAAAAGGAAATAGGAAGAGTTTGTTTGTATCTCAAAANCAGGTGACAATTGATGGGAGTAGNGTAATTATTAAAAGAACCAATGTTGGCAAAATTGCACTCGAAAAATCCCAAATCATTAATCCTGAAGTTATTGGGTTACCTCCCCTGCAAAAAGAATTTAATCANATAGATAATACAACTCNANCNCCGGAACCGACAAAAAATTTTAAACAAACGATGGAACCTTCTCAGTCAATAATCGGTGATGAATGGGGGGAAAAACTGCTCTACACACGTAACGATGGAAACTATGGAGTNATNTTCTTTGATCCGACTTCAGTTAGGTTCTCAGAAAACCAAGTCATTATCCGCCCCCAGGGAACGAACGAGCAGTTCACTCTCCCGCAGGATAAGATTCTTAATCCTGAAATACTCNACCAACAANCCAAAGTACCNACGGNACCTANGCCNGAAGAAGCAGCTCCTGTACTGGAGCCCGCTGATATTATTGTTGGAGATATGNTGGGCACCGAGCTTCTCTATGACCGAAAAGATGGGACACGAGGCGTCATCTATTTTGATCCGGACTCTTTAGAAATAACCGATACTCGCGTAATCGTCAGCCCTTACGGTACCGATGAAAGGTATGCGATTCTTAAGGAAAAAATAGTGAATACGGAGGTGCTGAGCCTNCATAAGCCCGATCCAAACGACAATGACCAAGTAGNGCAACNCGACCACGNAGCTGACGATGANCCNCCNCCAATTTTNGAACCTTTAGGACTCATTGTTGGTGATAGAAAAGGCCGCGAATTACTTTATACCCGAAGCAATGGCGAAAATGGAGTAATCTATTTTGATCCCGATTCACTAGAAATAACCGATACTCGTGCAGTCGTCAGCCCTTACGGCACCAATGAAGAATACGCCATTCTGCTGGAAAAAATTCTTAACCCTTGGGCTCTCACTTCCGAACCTGAAGTTCCCGTAATCCACCCNCCTGAACCAGTTTCCACGGACNTNCTTTCCACTCCANCCNAAGCAANACAATTCGAAACCGGAGTGCGAGTAATCATCGCGGAACTTCCTGCCGATACCTACGAGGCCGCCCAAATTATGCGTTCACTCAAGCCAAAACTTGGCCCCTTTGAACTTCTTGAGGCCCTTAAATTTGAACACGAAACCTTGCTGCAAGGTTACGAGGAACCGATTGCCAAAGATATTAAGAAAGACCTTGAGATGGCCGGCTGCACCGTCAGTCTACAATCAGTTGATGAATCGGGAGCTACATCTTCAGTGCTGGCACCAAAGGTGGAAATTAAAACTTCAAGGGACTCTGAACCTAATGGACCATGGAAGCCCCGTAGACCACAAGAGCATGAATTCGAACGCATAAGATATGCAGATGGNAGTGATGTCGATAAAATTAAAAGTTTCATCGAAAAGAATCGGCTCAACATTGATGCAAGAGATGAAAGCGGACAGCCTCTAATATTTGGTGTTAGGGATCCAAAAATTATGGGGGCATTGATTGATATGGGTGCTGACATTCACGCAATTCACCACGGAAATTTAATACATATTGCTGCTTCGGGCTCCAGCTCTCCTCAGGTGATGGAAATGCTTATTCAACTCGGGGTGGATTTTGATGCTGAGGATAGCACTGGCCGAACCCCCCTAATTTTTGCAGCTGAACACGGCGAATACGAAATGGCAAAAATTCTAGTTAAACATGGCGCAAACATTCACCACGTACATCCATTATTTGATCAGACCGCTCTGCAAGCTGCTCAAATNAATAAAAATAAGCATGATAAAAGCATTAATCAGGCCGGTTGTGAAAAAATAATAACTCTCTTGCGCGAACACGGCGCAAGTTAGAGCCGATAACAACCTTGTAACTATTCTATCCTTTTTCGAAAGAGTTTGGTTGTCTACACTGCGCGGCGTGAGTGAATTTACTGCAGAACTGGTTGGCACCTTTCTCCTTATCCTGCTAGGGGGAAGTGTTAATGCAAATGTTAAACTAAAACAAACCACCGGCCACGATTCAGCCTGGATCCTGACTACCGCCGGTTGGGGAGCTTCAGTTTCAATTGCTATTTATGCAGTAGTCAACTTTTCCGGAGCCCATATCAACCCCGCGGTAACACTCGGATTACTGAGTATCGGAGAACTGGAAACAGCAAAGGTGCCCACCTATCTTGCGGGCCAATTCATTGGGGCTATTCTCGGCGCCATTACAGTATGGCTAGCCTTTCTGCCCCACTGGGAGGTAACAAAGGATCAGGCCGCCAAGCTCGGTGTCTTTGCCACGGGACCTGCCATTGATAAACCTGCCTCCAATTTTCTTACCGAAGCCATTGGCACTTTTGCTCTNGTTTTGGGTGTGCTGGCAATCTTTTCTCCGGATGCTCTGACGCCGGTACANGAAAATCTGGGAGGCGNGCAAGGAGCCGAATCCATNCAGCAGGAATGGGAGTTCGGGTTAAAACCCCTGCTCGTAGGTTTGCTGGTATTTGTCATTGGCATGGGCTTAGGTGGGCCAACCGGATACGCGATTAATCCTGCACGCGATCTTGGGCCCCGAATTGCTCATGCGATCTTGCCAATCGCNGGCAAAGGTGAATCCAATTGGCAGTACGCNTGGATACCCGTACTGGGACCAATTACCGGCGGCATACTGGGCGCGTTGGTTTACAAATGGCTCTGGATGTCGCAATCTGGAGTCACTCCATGAAGTACATCCTCGCACTCGACCAAGGCACCACTAGTTCACGTTCAATTATTTTTGATCGCGTTGGACNAATAAAGGCTGTCGCACAAAAAGAGTTTCCNCAAATTTTCCCCAAACCCGGCTGGGTCGAACATAACCCTGAAGCCATCTGGAAAACTCAACTTAGCACCGCCAAGGCAGCGTTAAAGAAAGCGGGTTTGACCGCCGATAAAATTGCCGCCATCGGNATCACCAACCAACGTGAAACAACCCTCATGTGGAACCGGGAAACCGGAAAACCAATCCATAACGCAATCGTCTGGCAGGATCGTAGAACCGCAAAGGATTGCGACCGGCTTAAGGCTAATGGCAAAGCACCTTTAATTCGTCGTAAGACCGGNCTGGTGACCGACGCCTATTTCTCAGCCACCAAAATCGCGTGGTTATTAAAACATGTAANGGGAGCTAGAGCNCTTGCTCGCCAGGGCAAGCTGGCCTTTGGAACCATCGATAGTTGGTTAATATGGAAACTCACAGCAGGCAATAAGCATGTCACCGATGCGAGTAATGCTTCCCGTACGATGCTTTATAATTTACGTACGGGTGACTGGGATCCAGAGCTATTAAAAGTTTTCAAGATCCCTCGTAGCCTTCTCCCTGAAATTTGCGGATCCAGCGAAGTGGTTGGCGAAACCAAACTGCTGGGTAAAACAATTCCCATTGCCGGCATCGCAGGCGATCAACAGGCCGCTCTTTTTGGACAGTGCTGCACCAGCCCCGGCATGGTCAAAAATACTTATGGCACCGGTTGCTTTATGCTGATGCATACCGGCAANAAACCAATTGCCTCCAAAAACAATCTACTCAGCACTGTGGCCTGGTGCATAAATGGACGGACGGAGTTTGCCTTGGAAGGCAGCATCTTTATTGCNGGAGCNGTGACTCAATGGTTACGTGATGGATTNAAATTTTTTAANAGCGCAGCAGAAATTGAAAAGCTCGCCNCAAGCGTAAAAGATAATGGCGGCGTCTATCTCGTCCCTGCCTTTGCCGGATTGGGGGCTCCGCATTGGGATCAGCATGCCCGAGGCACCCTCTGTGGTCTCACTCGCGGATCCACCTCGGCGCATATTGCCCGNGCCGCACTGGAGGGTATCGCATATCAAGTCCGTGATGTGTTGAGTGCCATGGAAGCGGACGCAAAGATCCGCCTCAAGGAACTACGGGTCGATGGCGGTGCCAGTGCCAATAATCTATTGATGCAGTTCCAAAGTGATTTATTAAATGTTCCCATTGCGAGACCAAAAGTGACGGAAACTACCGCACTGGGAGCAGCTTATTTAGCTGGGCTAGCGGTCGGATACTGGAAATCAAAGACCGATATCTCCAAGCANTGGCAACAAAACCGCAGTTTTTTACCCCAGATGGATGCCCCGGCACGTCGTAAGCTCATTGGTGGGTGGAACAAGGCCCTCAGTAGAGCAAAAGATTGGGAAGATTAGGTAACATTTTTAACAAGGATTGACATCCTACAGCCCTTAAGGCATCCCATCGCCACCGATTTTAACCTAAACAGAAAGAAAAACCATGTCAGACGAATTCGATTACGAGACTTATGATGATCTGTCCTCACTTTGTGTGGGACATGAAGTTCCAGAATTTAAAATGGAAACCTATGAGCCATCCACTGGTTCCTTCGGGGAAATAGATCTGGGTGAGCTCAAAAAAGCAGGAAAGTGGACGATTCTGGTGTTTTATCCCGCAGACTTTACTTTCGTCTGCCCAACCGAATTGGCCGATTTAGCTGAACAGGATGCCAAACTCACCGAGTTGGGAGCCAAAGTAATCGGTGTATCCACTGACACAAAATTTTCTCATCTGGCTTGGTGCCAATCAGAGAAACTCATGGAAAATATAAAATACACTCTGGCAGCAGACACCAACGGTGTGGTTTCCAGTATGTTCGGCGTTTACGATGACGCCACAGGCCTTTCTCTTCGCGGTACTTTCATTATCAGCCCGGAGGGCAAGCTGGTGAGTGCCACAGTGAACTTTTACAACGTGGGCCGTAACATGGAGGAACTAACTCGTGTGATTGAGGCAAACGTACACTGTGCAGCTANCCCTGCAGAAGCTTGCCCAGCCAAGTGGAAGCCGGGTGAAAAGACACTAACCCCCAACGAAGGTATGGTCGGTAATGTCTATGAAGCTCTAAACGGGTAACCTAAATTAGCTACGGTTAAACGGCGCGTAAAACGCGCCGTTTTTTTTCTAAATAGAAAAATCCATGTATTCAGGCTTATAATGCTGAGTGGGTGGATGAAGCATACCGGCAGCAACCGTAGCGTTGGTTCCCTGTTCTACCAACACAAAGGAACCGGTTAAACGGTTGGTTGTATAACCATCATACGCAATCGGCTTGGAAGTTCGTATACGGATTTCGCCAATATCATTCATTTTCAGTTCTTGAGGGCTTAACTCTGGCTCGTAGGTCTCTATATCGATCTTGCTCTCAAGTTTACTGACCATTGCTTGAATAACTTGGGCTCCATGTTTCAGGAGGTACTTTTTGCCAGAAGTTAATGGGCGCGCATTCATCCAGCAAATTCGAGCCGAAAGCTCAGAGTCATGCCCGGGCAAAGGATCGAGAGCCACGAGGCAGTCTCCTCGACTAATATCCAAATCATCTTCCAATAGAATCGTTACTGATTGAGGGCAAAACGCTTCCTCAATCGATCCGTCATAGGTCCAGATTTCTTTCACGCAACTCTTTTGCCCACTGGGGAGAGCTAGAACCTCCTGACCAACCTTAACAATACCTCCTGCAATTTGACCGGATAAACCGCGAAAATCGTGCAAGGACTTATCGGTCGGNTTATTTGGCCGATTGACCCATTGGACNGGGAAACGAAAGCCATTGAGATTCCAATCGCTGGCAATATGAACAGATTCCAAATGCCCAAGTAAAGTGGGGCCTTCGTACCAAGGGGTCTTGTCAGAAAAAGTTACAACATTGTCACCCTCAAGCGCACTAATAGGAACAAACTTTACATCCTTAAATAAATCCAACTTTGGNAGGAACGATTCAATTCCTTCACGAATTTCTCGGAAGCGTGCTTCACTCCAATCCACCAGATCCATCTTATTTACTGCAAAAATAATGTGAGGGATGCCCAGTAGTGCAGAAACATAGCTGTGTCGGCGCGTCTGTTCAATCACGCCATTACGCGCNTCAACCAGAACAATGGACAAATTAGCCGTACTGGCTCCAGTAACCATNTTGCGAGTGTACTCTACGTGACCCGGCGTATCTGCAACAATGAACTTTCTTCTGGGAGTNGCCACAAATCTATAAGCCACATCTATGGTAATACCCTGCTCACGCTCAGCTCGCAGCCCATCAGTGAGATTNGCGAGGTTAACTTGACCCCCTCCAGTGATATCAGCTGATCGTTCAAGGGCTTCCATCTGATCCTCCATGATGGATTTGGAATCATACAATAACCTTCCAATTAACGTACTCTTACCATCATCTACTGACCCACATGTGTTGAACCGCAGNAGCTCGACTGGATNTTGTGTCTTACTCATCCTAGAAATATCCTGCTTTCTTACGGTCTTCCATTGCAGCCTCACTTGCCTTGTCATCAGCACGACTACCCCGTTCTGTTACGCGAGCTGCAGCCACCTCAGCAATAATATCCTCAATACTNTCAGCCGGNCTCTCAATCATNCCCGTAGAAATCATGTCCGCAATTGTCCGCACACGGCAGATCATTTTTTGTCGCTGCTCATGCTCTGAAGGACGCGCTCCTTCATAAGGATCAGCCTTATCTTCAGAATCGTGTGGAGGCGGCACAGGCAACCATTGATCAGCCCGGCGAAAACATTCGCGCTCATGACTAAAGTAGATACTTGGCACNTCCAGCTCCTCTTTCNGGATATATTCCCACACATCCATTTCCGTCCAGTTAGAGAGTGGAAATACGCGCATATTTTCACCGGGATTCAGGCGGGCATTGTAGAGGTTCCATATTTCAGGGCGTTGATTCTTTGGATCCCACTGACCAAACGCATCTCGAAAACTAAAAAAGCGCTCCTTTGCTCGTGCCTTCTCTTCATCCCGTCGCGCCCCCCCAATACAGCAGTCAAATTGGAATTCTTCAATCGCACCGAGCAACACGGGAATCTGTAATTGNTTNCGACTTACCTGNCCTGGTGTNGGGGTAGCGAGNCCTTTTTCGAATGCCTCATCCACAGTGCGCACAATCAGTTTCGCTCCTAATTCCTCTGCACGCTGATCACGGAACTTAATTAGCTCTGGAAATTCGTGTCCTGTTTCCACATTNAGAAAAGGTAGCGGAATTTCTGAAGGCCTAAATGCCTTCTCAGCTAANCGGAGTATACATATGGAATCCTTCCCTCCGGAAAACAAAATTGCGGGCCGCTCAAACTCGGCTGCAACCTCACGTAAAACATGAATGGCCTCAGTCTCCAGATAAGCCAAATGATCCAGCCGATAATTACCCATTTTTTTCCATTGCCTTTCCGCCCCAAGAAGNATGCAAACCACACTCACGCTTCTCATCAGCCTTCGCAGGATCAAAGTAATCCCACTCNTTGGGCAGATCATGTTCAGCGAGATACGCCTCCATTTGCTCGTCACTCCAATAAAAAACCGGGCTGACCTTGAGCGAATTGAAATTACTGTCAGAGCTCACAATATCCAGCTCCGCGCGATTCGGNTTNTGCACCTTGCGNAGNGCNGTGAGCCANACNGTCGGCGCNAGTTCNCGCATNCCNCGNTGGAACGGCTCCAGNTTCATCGCCGTGCTGAACGCCTTGATCGCCTCCTCGTTTTCCTCCGTCAATTCCGGCACGCCGCCGTGCACCGCGTTGTAATGAGCCGTGGTGTTCTTCGGCACGAACGCCTGAATATTTAGGTTCAGTTTCGCCTTCAATTCCTCCGCGTGCCGATACGTCGCCTCACGGTTGTAGCCGTGGTCCACCCACAGCACACGGATATCCGGCTGCACCTGCGTAGCAAGATGTAAAATCACCGCCTCAAATGGGCGAAAATTTGTCGAGACAATCGCCTGACCATCAGCCTGACCAATTGCCCACTCCATCACCTCCAGCGGCGACTTATCGCGCAAAGTCTCGTTGGCCTGTGCAATCTCTTCTGCAGTCATTGAAAGCATCCCTTTGAAGTTAGGCCGCATCCTGCTCAGGCCACACAACGCGCGCGCAAAAATCTCCGAAACGCTCGCTATTTTCCCGCTCAGCCTTGAAGCGGGCAAAAAGACCGCCAAGTTTTTCGGGTAACTCNTCTACCTTNACGTCTTGATCGTATAACCGCGATAAACGTGTGCCTTCCTCATTACCACCTAAGTACAAGGCATAAATGTTAGCTCGACGCCCGACAAAGCCGAGTTCTGCCATATAAGGTCGCGCGCATCCATTTGGGCAGCCGGTCATTCTTAGAATAACTCGTTCATTACCCAATCCATTGTCCTCAAGCAAATTTTCAACTGTCCCTAAAAGATCAGGCAAAAAACGCTCGCTCTCGGCGAGTGATAATCCGCAAGTGGGCAAGGCCGGACAAGCCATAGATCCCAATTGCAACTCGCTTACACCCTGACTTTCAGAGGTATTGATACCATGATCGGTCAAGATTTGATCAATTGAATCCTTCAAGTCAGGTGNAACATTAACTAAAACTAAATTTTGGGCAGCTGTTAATCGAACTTGCAAACGATACTCAGAAACAATTTTTCTTAGAGCACTTTTTAATTTAACACTTTCTGTGTCTTTCACACGACCTGCTAATATGTGTAAACCTAAAAAAAGATTCCCATCAAATTGTTGATGCCAACCGTGAACATCACCCTGCTTTTTGAATTCAAACGGATGTGGATCCTCTAATTCAAAACTAACTCGCCTATTTATTTCATCCCTAAACCATTCNACACCCTGTTCGGCAATAACATATTTTAATCGAGCNTGCCTGCGATTTGTACGGTCTCCAAAATCGCGATGCACTGTTAGTACAGCTTTAGAAACTTCTATTAAATGCTCTAACCTAAAAAAACCAACCACATCGGCCACTCGAGGATAGGTATTCTCATTGTTGTGGTTCATTCCCATACCGCCACCAGCGGTAAGATTATAACCGATCAACTCNCCATTTTTCTCAACCGCAACAAATCCCAAACAGTTAGCCAATACATCAGTNTCATTCAGGGGGGGAATAGCAAAAGCGACTTTGAATTTTCGTGGCAAATAGGTTTTACCGTATAATGGATCCTCATGATCATCGTCCTCGAGTTTTAAAGGCTCACCTTCAACCCAAATCTGATGATATGCTTTNGTTGTCGGTAANAACGCATCACTTACCCTTTTTGCATCCTCATAAACCTGCTCAGTCAACCGACTAGTGGANGGNGTTGGAGGAGCTAGGACATTTCTATTTACATCACCACATGCAGCTAAAGTATCAGANAGAGCATCATTAATNCCCNTCATTANTGGTCCCAACCCACTCTTTACCACGCCATGAAACTGAAAACTCTGCCGCGTAGTGACCCTCATAGTCTTATTACCGTAATCCTCACTCAGTCTGTCATAAGTTAGATACAAATCAGGAGATACTACCCCCCCTGGAATTCGACCTCTAATCATAAACATGTACTTTCTACCCTGTTTACGAAGATCGCGATCGTCCTGTTGGTAAATTCCGTGAAATTTTAGAAATTGTTGATCATTCGAATCAAATTTTTCGGCTTCTGGATCATGTAAAGTAACCCCAATATTTCCCGCCAAAGACGGGTTCTCCGCCTTGATGATCTCATTTTTAGTCAATTTTGCAGGTTTATCAGACATTTTTTATTATGTTTACTAAAAAGATAATAATAGTAATGTTATTATAATTTCAATATGCCGTCAAGAAGTTGTTAGCAACATATTCACCTAAAAAACAGGGGGATCGGTATCTCAAATCTACAGCCCTGACTGAGTAGCCCCCCATTAAGTTCTGTCATACAAGAGTAAACGGTTTCCGACAACAAAATCTAAAAAAAATTCCCGCAATCTTTGGGTCGCACCACCTAGTATCCTTTTGATTAACCGCTGATCCGTGACCACGAGCAACCGTATTTTGCGAATCACGGACTATCACTACTATACTAACTACACCTTCAATAGTCAGGCAAAAACACCCCTTCGGCTTTGACCAATCCACTTTTAAGTCAGGCTGGAGAGTCCCAAAACAGTGTCCCGCCAGTAAAAACTTCAGCTTGGTTCTAAAATTTCTTACGAGTTGAATTATCAGAAGGCCTCGGTAAGCTTTCAATCATGTTCCGTATTGCCCTTACTCTAACTATTGCTGTTAGCACTCTTCAGGCAGCAGATAAAATCAAATGGACACCTCTTTTTGATGGCAAAAGCACCAAAGGCTGGGAACCCCGTGCCAAAGTTGAATCCTTTAAAGCGGTCAATGGAGAGTTACATCTTACTTCAAATGTGAATGTGTGGGTCGTTAGCGATTTGCAGCTCGGGGACTTCGTTGCGGAACTGGAGGTAAAAATTCCACTGGAAAATACTGGATTCAATTCCGGTCTGGGTTTTCGACTCATTGGTGATAAGGGTAAACCTAAAGGTTACCAATGCGAAATTGACCGCAGCAAACCCGGTGGTGTTTACGGAATCGGTATGGGCGGGTGGTTATACCCAAAAGGTAAAGAGCAAACCGAAGCATACAACAAAAAGACTAAGAACCTGTTTAAGCCCGAAGAATGGAATCATTTCAAAGTAGAAGCCAAAGGTCCTCACATTCGCACCTGGCTCAATAATAAACTTATTGCTGAAATCGAACACAAACAATCCCTTAAAGGTCGTTTTGGCATCCAGCATCACGGCAAAGGGGGAACGGCAAAATTCCGCAATCTGCGTGTAAGAGAATTGAAATAGCCTGAATAACCAGTCTCGCTTTTTTTTCAAAAGATTCTACACTGCTTCTAAATGTATCGCCTTTTTACAGCATTGGTTATGATCACCAACGCGGCTTGGGCGGCTGATTCCGCTGAGTTTGAATTTTTTGAAAAAAAAATTCGGCCCGTATTGGTTAGCGAATGCTACCAATGCCACAGCAAGGAAGAAAAGGTTAAGGGCGAATTGAGGCTCGACTGGAAGGGCGGATGGCAAAAAGGAGGGGAATCTGGTGTGACCATCATTCCCGGTCGGGTGGGAAAAAGTATCCTCATACAGGCAATCCGCCATGCCGATGCGGATTTAAAAATGCCGCCCAAAAAGAAACTTACCCCCGAACAAATTGCTGATTTTGAAAAATGGGTAGCCATGGGTGCCCCGGACCCCCGAACCAATAGTGAAGCAACCGCAGAAGAGAAAAAATTGGACTTGGAGGCGGCAAGACAATTCTGGGCATTTCAACCTGTTAAAAAACCCTCCAGACCAATCCTAAAAAATAAGAGCTGGGCTCTGACTGATATTGACCGGTTTATTCTCTCAGAGCTTGAAAAAAAAGAGCTTAACCCTGTTGAAGACGCAGACCACCTAACACTTTTGCGCCGTCTTTATTTTGACCTCATTGGCCTTCCCCCTACATCCGATCAAATGAAAGCTTTTGTAGAAGCTGCACAAGCGAACAAAAAAAATGCGGTAGAGAAAGTTGTCGATGAACTTTTAGCCAGCCCGCATTTCGGTGAACGCTGGGGGCGTCACTGGCTGGATGTGGTGCGCTTTTCAGAATCCACCGGGGGCGGACGCACCCTTCTTATGAAAGAAGCATGGCGTTACCGCGATTATGTCATCAACGCCTTTAACTCAGATAAACCCTATACCGAATTCATCCGTGAACAAATTGCAGGTGACCTTATTGATGGCGGTACTTTGGAAGAACAAAGAGAACGACTCACAGCCACCGCCTTTCTTCTACTTGGACCCACTAATTATGAATTACAGGACAAAACCGTCCTGGAAATGGACATTGTAGATGAACAAATGGACACCATGGGCAAANCCTTCATGGCGCTGACCATCGGCTGCGCGCGTTGTCATGATCACAAGTTCGATCCGATCCGCACGGAGGATTACTANGGCATGGCGGGCATTTTNAAGGGCACCAAGGTGGTGGTGCACAGTAATGTGTCCAAGTGGAACGAACGCCCTTTGCCGATCGACGCCGCACAGGAAGCCGAGGCCAAGAANATTGCCGCGTTGATTGCCGAGAGGAAAAAAGCCATTGCGGCCCTGAAAAAGAAACTTAACAAAACCAACCCCGACCCCACACCGGTTCCGGTGGCCAGCCTGCCGGGTATCGTGGTGGATGACCTACATGCGAAGTTAAAGGGTGCCTGGACCCGGTCGACCTCAAGTAAGGCTTTCGTGGGTGAGAACTACATCCACGATAAAGCCTCCGGCAAAGGTAAAAAAAGCGCCACTTACAGGGTGTCATTCCCTGGTGACGCTAAATACGAAGTCCGCGTCTCATATGCACATGGCACCAATCGTGCCCGCAAAGTGCCCGTACTCATCCGCCACGCGGATGGCGAGGTGACCAAGTACATCGATCAAACCAAGCGCGCGCCTATCGAGGGGCAATTCATCTCGCTGGGCACCTTCGATTTTCTCGCAGGGGATTGGGATACCGTGGTGATTTCCACCAAGGGAACCCAAAATCATGTCATTGCCGACGCTGTCCAGTTTTTGCCAGAAAACAGCCCTGCAACCCCCAAGCCAGCCGCCAAACCAAAAAAACCGGCGCCAACCGATAACGCGGACAAGGCCCGACTAGCGGAACTTGAAAAGGAGCTGAAATCGCTCGAGGCCAAGGCTGTGAAGCAGCCGCGAATCATCGCCGCCGACGAAGGCGACAACCCCGGCGACATCCAGATCGCTATCCGCGGTAATGTCCACAACGCCGGCCCGAAGACGCCGC
>PBEJ01000039.1 GCA_002719595.1 Verrucomicrobiales bacterium | reverse complement strand
CATCAAAAGTCATTCCAAGACCCAGACCAAGCTCCACCAGCTTGTCTTTAATCTCATTAAGCGACTTTTTTCCAAAATTCCGGTACTTGAGCATATCAGCTTCTGTTTTTGTGGCAAGCTGCCCAACGGTGGTGATATTTGCATTGTTAAGACAGTTCGCTGCGCGCACACTCAGCTCAATTTCATTGACGCTCATGGCTAACAAACGCTTGAGCTCCGATTGCTCCTCTGTTTGAGCAACCTTCTCTTCTTCAAACTCAATCGCATCCTTGTCATAATTTACAAAAACCTCCAGCTGATGCATCAGAACCTGGCTTGCCTGATTTACTGCATCATCGGGCGATATTCTACCATCTGTCCAAATCTCCAACTCCAGACTATCGTAATCAGTTCTCTGACCAACGCGGGCATTACCTACATCATAACGCACACGAGTCACTGGCGAAAAGATTGAATCAATGGCAATGACTCCTATGGGTTGATCCAAAGTCTTATTATCGTCCCCAGTTAGAAATCCGCGACCGACCTGAATGGTCAACTCCATTAAAAATTTCTTCTTTTTATCAATCGTGCAAATGTGCTGATCTTTATTTACCAGTTCCACATTATGATTTAGCTCAATATCACCAGCAGTCACTGCTCCCTCCTTGTTTACAGAGAGTAATAGAACTTGAGGATCGCGAGTATCATGAATCTTGAACTTAACCTGCTTTAAATTAAGTATTATCTCAGCCATATCTTCCACTATTCCTTCGACAGTGGAAAATTCATGTTGGGCTCCATCAACTTTAATTGATGTGATAGCCGCACCTTCAAGTGAAGAAAGAAGCACCCGACGCATACTATTACCTATTGTATGCGCGTACCCAATTTCAAATGGTTCAGCCACGAACTTTGCATAGTTCTCGGTAGCCGTTTCTTCCTCTTTCTTGAGCCGCGAGGGCCTTTCGAACGCTCCTAATCTAACTGGCATTTTTATCTTACTTTCTATTGCAATTTTAATCTGATCTCAAACTACATTCCCGCCCTGTTTGTGATCCGTATAATTGCTGAATTCTCTAGCCCACTCGGGCCAAGGAACTAGCGGGAATAAAATTCTACGATTGTCTGCTCATTAGCCACTGGCTCCATATCATCTCTGGTTGGCAAGCGATTAAGGATTCCTTTATAAGCTGACTTGTCCAAATCAAGCCACTCAGGAACAGTCCGACTAGTTGAGTATTCCAAATTCTTGTCGGCCAAATGTCGGCTCTTATCGACCGTCTTAATCTCAACTGCATCACCTTCACTGAGCGCGATGGAAGGAGTACGAGCGCGCTTTCCATTTACCAGAATGTGACCATGTGCAACCATCTGCCTAGCCTGAGCTCGGGTATAACCAAAGCCAAGGTTGTAAACAACACTGTCCAGACGTGTTTCAAGAATCTGGAGCATAATTTCACCGGTAACACCCCGTCGGCGAATTGCCTTCTCATAGACACCTCGGAATTGTTTTTCCATTAAGCCATAGTAAAAACGCAGCTTCTGCTTTTCCGCTAGAGCAAGAGCGTAGTCAGTCGCTTTTCGCCGACGATTTTGTCCGTGAACTCCGGGCGGGTAAGGTTTTCGCTCAAGGTACTTGGAAGGACCAAAAAGCGGAGTATTAAACCGACGGCTTAATCGAACTCGAGGACCAGTATAACGTGCCATGTTGCTAGTAAAATTTTTGAGGTTTATACGCGTCTGCGTTTTGGAGGACGACAACCATTATGCGGAACAGGTGTCACATCTTTAATAGTGCTAATGTCAAGACCCGCTGCCTGTAGACCTCGAATAGCCGATTCACGTCCTGAACCAGGCCCTTTGACCCACACTTCCACCTCTTTAAGGCCGTGTGATTGCGCGTCACGAGCCGCTCTCTGTGCCACCTGTGTGGCTGCATAGGCTGTACTTTTGCGAGAACCTTTAAAACCGGCACGCCCCGCGCTAAACCAACTGATGGGATTACCTTGCATATCAGTAATAGTCACAAGGGTGTTATTAAAAGTAGCACGGATATGAGCAATCCCATTAGTAACATTCTTGGATTTCTTGGCCTTAATGACCTTGGCTTCACCATAATCATCTGCCAAAAGTTCAGCAGCAGTCGGCGCGGACGACTTTGACTTATCTTCATCCTTAGCTTGAGAACCCTGCCCACTTTCTGAAGCATCTTCGCCTTTAGCTTCAGGCTTTTCCTGAGCTTCAGGCTTTTCCTGAGCTTCAGGCTTTTCCTGAGCTTCAGGATTTCCCTGGGCTTCAGCCTCAGGATTATCGGTCGCAGAATCTTTCTTTTCTTCAGCCATGATGATTTATAGGTAATTCAAGTGATTAAGCTTTTTTACTCTGTGCCCCGACTGTTCTCTTGGGCCCTTTACGAGTGCGAGCATTGGTCTGAGTTCGCTGCCCGCGAACCGGCAAGCCTTTCATGTGACGAAGACCTCGGTAAGTTTTAATGTTTTTATGACGCTTGAGATCCTCAGTGATTTTTCGCCGCAAATCACCTTCCACAACGATCGGGCACAACCCAGTTTCTGGATTTTCAGGAGTACTCGTCTGGGAAGGGAGCATTTCAGTAGTCTGTATCGCCTTGGCGATGACAGCCAGCTGGGTCTCGCTCAAAGTATGAGCACGGGTGGCCGGGTCAATTTGCGCGTTTTCCAATACCTTAGCTGACACTGCAGGACCAATGCCGTAAATGGAACGCAGAGCAATATCGATGCGCTTATTTGCTGGAATATCTATACCTAAAATACGTGGCATGAGAGTTAACCTTGACGTTGCTTGTGACGTTTATTTTTATTGCATATAACACGAACGATTCCTTTGCGTCGGATGACCCGGCAATGTTCACACATTCTTTTTACAGAAGCTCGTACCTTCATTATTAGTTATCGCTGTGTTTTTTTATTTCCACGACCCTTCCTTTTGAAAGGTCAAAGGTGCTCATTTCCAGCACCACAATTTCACCCAATTTCGCACCCGCCAGTACCGCATTGGTGACACGCGTTGTGTGGCCCATTAACTGGTGGCCGTTAGCGAGCTCAACCCGCACCAGCCGATGCGAAACTAACTCAACTATTCGGCCATCGACTCGGATGGACCCGGTCCGGGACATGTTAAAATTTCCGGCTCACCTTCGGTCACCGCTACAGTGTGCTCCCAATGAGCCGAAGGCAGACCATCTCGCGTCACCACCGACCAACCATCAGCCAAAAACTTCACCTTAGCAGTTCCCGCATTAACCATTGGCTCAATGGCCAAAGTCATTCCCGGTTTTAACTCCGGTGAATCCCGGCCAGTAACATAGTTGGGAATTTGGGGTTCCTCATGAACCACTTCACCAACACCGTGACCTACAAACTCACGCACCACTGAAAAACCATTAGCTTCCACCCGATTCTGCACAGCAGACGAGATGTCAACTACCCGGTTTCCCGGTAAAGCGACGGAAATTCCATCATACAGCGCTTCCCGAGTCACTTCAATCAATTTTTGCGTTTCCTTAGGGCATTCCCCAACGATTACGGTCCGCGCATTGTCGCCAATAAATCCGTCTACACAAACACCCACATCTATACTAACTATATCACCCTCCAGAATCCTACGTTTTCCGGCAAGGCCGTGTACCACTTCCTCATTCATCGAAATACACACGTTACAAGGATACTTCCTACCCTGCACCTCGTACCCGAGAAACGCACTCTTACATCCGTAGTGTCGGATGCGACTGGCGGCATATTCGTCCAATTCGCGGGTTGTTACGCCTGCTTTTACCCAACTGCACGCATCCTGTAAGACGTTTGCCGCAACACGGCCTGCCTCACGCATGGCCGCCATTTGCCCCTCATCCTTTAGGGGGATCATCCAGCACGTCCCCGGACCTTTTTGCCACCCTTCAAAAATCCATCATAATGATGCTGGGCTAAATGACTCTCCACCTGTCGCATGGTATCAAGCATAACCCCCACCATAATCAGCAAACTCGTTCCACCAAAGTACTGGGCCACGGTGAATGGAATTTCAAAGTTTATCATCATCACTGTCGGAATAACCGCAATAACAACAAGAAACATGGCACCCGCTAGGGTGAGACGGCTCATAGCATGATGCAAAAAATCTCTTGTTGCATTACCTGGCCGCACGCCCGGAATGTATCCCCCAGCCTTCTTGAGATCATCAGAAATCTGTGTCTCATTAAACTGGGTCGCTACCCAAAAATAGGAGAAAAACAAAATCATTAATGACTGCATCGCTAAATTCCATCCGGTGCCATAAGCCAGGGCATCGCCAAGGCCGATAACAAAATCTGCAACATTACCATCTCCTAACGCTCTGCCAATGGTTCCAAATATTTGCGCAGGAAACATCAGAAGTGCCTGAGCAAAGATAATTGGCATTACGCCTGCGTAATTAACTCTGAGGGGAAAATAAGTAGATCCACCCTGCATCATTTTTCGCCCTACTTGACGCTGGGCATATTGAACAGGAATTTTGCGCATTGCTTGGGTAACCGCAATCACAACCCCAACTACAGTAAACAACAATACCACTAACATTACGCCGCTGAACTCGTGCGCCCCCTCAATTCCTTCACCAGGGAAAAACATATCTTTTAGGCCAAAAACCGCCTGAGGAACCCTGGCAATAATGCCTACTGTGATTACTAGTGAAATTCCATTTCCGATACCACGCTCCGATATTTGCTCACCCAACCACATCAAAAGAACCGTACCCGTAGTAAGTAACAACATAGTTCGAATACGATACCAGAGACCACCATCAGCTACTAATTCACCCTTAAATTCACCAAAACCCGGTATATTCTGCGGATTCTCCCATCCGATTGACATTACGAATCCTTGGCCCAAGCAAAGCAAAACGGTTAAGTAACGACCATATTTGATAATCTGTGTTCGCCCTCCTTCTTCACGTGCAATTTTACTCAAAGATGGAACTACGGCTGTCATCAGTTGCAGTATAATGGTCGCGCTAATATAGGGCATGATTCCCAAAGACCCCACCGCACAACGCTCCAAAGCGCCTCCAGTGAACATACTGTACATCCCAATCAGCCCAGCACCGCCATCACCTGATCCACCTATCTCCTTGAAAAACGCGACTAACTGTTGCCCGTCCAAACCAGGAATCGGAGTTAATGCAATCAACCGACAAACTACTAGAAGTGCTAAAGTGAAAAAGATCCGACTACGTAATTCACCTACCTTGAAACAATTCTGCAGAGTCTGGAAGTACTGACTGAACATCTATAAAATTATTCAACCGCCGTGGACTCGTCAGCATCCGACTTTTCTTCAGTCGAAACTATCTCTTTAAGAACCTTACANGATCCNCCCACTGCNTCAACGGCCTTCTGGGCTGAACTGCTAAAGGCATGCGCATGAATCGTAAGTTTCTTGGATAGTTGCCCTTTACCAAGAATCTTGATAAGCACCTTACCTCCGCCATTTGCAAGGCCTGCATTTTTGAGCGAAACCAAATCCACCGTTGTTTCAGCCTCAAAATTCTTCTCTAAATCCGAAAGGTTAACCGGCACATATTCGGTACGAAAACGAGCATTGTTAAAGCCCCGCTTAGGCAANCGACGGATGTAAGGCATCTGCCCTCCCTCAAAGGTTGCCCGAGTACTACTACCCGCGCGAGACCCTTGCCCTTTATGCCCTCGAGTACTGGTCTTACCCCGACCGCTCCCAGGCCCACGGCCCACACGCTTGCGACGCTTCTTTGCTCCTGGATTTGGTTTGATGTCGTGTAACCGCATTAAAAATTCCTATGATATATTTTTCTATTTTTGGTCGCGAACAGCCATTACATCCTCCCGACGACGCAGTCGTTGCAAAGCCTGTAAGGCCGCCTTGGCCACATTAGCCGGGTTCTTTGAACCTAATGATTTACTTAAAACATCACGTACTCCAGCGCTTTCAAGAACCGCCCGAACGGTTTTACCCGCTATAATACCTGTACCGGGAGATGCTGGACGTAGAAGCACGCGTGCTCCATCATAAATTGAATACACCTCNTGGGGCAGNGTGGCACCATGCAGAGAAACGTTAACCATGTTACGCCGAGCCACCTCGGTNCCCTTATTGATGCAGGAAATTACTTCACGGGCTTTACCAGTTCCCAGCCCAACCTTTCCTTCTTTATCTCCAACCACAACCAGAGCACTAAAACCAAACCTCCGGCCTCCCTTNACTACTTTACTGGAGCGATTAATATGAATTACCTTCTCGACAATTCCATCATCTTCCTTTTGCGGTCCTTGTGGACCACGCCCCCCGCGGTCCACGTTGTTGCCTACCACCACGACGACCCCCTTCTCGCGATTCAGAAAATCCCTTCTTTCCCTCAGATGAAGGTGTAGNNTTCGACTCCTCGGCGGCAGGAGCNGCTTCTTTAGCAGTCTGANCCTCAGGGGAACTNGCAGCATCTGCGGCTTGCTTAGGTTGNTTATCCTGTTGTTCTTCGTCTGNCACTTTTTTTATCTTTCAGTCTAATTAAAATTTAAGGCCTTCAGCACGTGCCGCATTAGCCAAAACATCAATCTTGCCTCCTTTGACATATCGTGCTCCGCTACGATCAAANATAACCTCTGCGATACCAGCCACCTTGGCTACCTCCGCTGCAGTCTTTCCAATTTTTTCAGCCGCTATCTTATTCGCTGCAAGCTTATCGCGATCAGCTTCCGTTTTATGTCGGGTGGAAGCAGAGGCCAAGGTATGGCCTTTTTCATCATCAATAAATTGTACGTATATGTTGCGTTCAGTAAAACGCACACTCATTCGAGGGCGAGAAGAAGTTCCCTTCACTTTGTTACGAATCCGGTAACGCCGCTTTTGCTCGATCTTACACTTTACTTCGGGTCTCATCGTTATGTAACTACTTAAGTATTATTGTACCTGTTTTCCTTGTTTTCGCACAACCAGTTCGTCGGCATAACGTACACCTTTGCCTTTATAGGGCTCAACAGGGTAGTAGGCTCGGACTTCTGCGGCCATNTTACCTACCGTAGCCTTATCTGCACCTTCAATTGTAATATTAGTGTTATTCTCCACACTTACATTCAAACCTGCAGGGATCTGATGATTAATTTCATGAGAGTAGCCTAAATTAAGATTCAACAGCTGGCCATTCACCGCCGCTTTAAATCCCACCCCGTGGATTTCAAGCTTCTTCACAAATCCTTTTTCAACACCCACCACCATATTATTAATCAGAGATCTGGCCAATCCATGCATCGCTTTCGCCCGCTTTTCATCACTCTCTCGAGTTACAATCACTTGATTTTCTTCAAGCTTGGCATCTGTTAGNTCGGGCAAATCCAATTGTAGTTTACCCTTGGGGCCTTCCACCGAAACAGTCCGACCATTGATTGAAACTTTCACAGCTTCAGTCAGAGGCACCGGCATTTTTCCTATTCGAGACATCTTTTACCTTTCTACCAAACGTGAAGTAAAACCTCTCCACCGACTTTCTGCTCACGAGCCTCTTTGCCGGTCAACACTCCCTTGGGAGTACTCAAGATGGCAATTCCCAATCCACCCAACACCCGAGGAATGTCATCCACTCCCACATATTTACGTAATCCTGGCTTACTAATACGTTTGATCCCTTCTATTATACCTTTACGCCCCTTTATTTTTAGATCAATTTGTAATTCCGCCTTGGGCTTTCCACTCACTGAATACCCACTAATAAATCCCTCCTGTTTCAGGATTCGAGCTATATCTTCTTTGAGCTTCGAGTGTCGTACGACTATATGAGGCTTTAAAGCCTTATTACCATTGCGCACACAAGTTAACATGTCGGCTACTGTATCCATTTTACCAACTTGCTTTAGTTACTCCTGGTATCAAACCGCTTACCGCGGCTTCCCTGAAGGCGATTCGTGAAAGCCCAAACTTTCGTATAAATGCATGTCTCCGNCCGGTAAGCATACACCTATTTACCACCCTCACCGGACTAGCGTTACGAGGCAACTTGTTGAGCCCCTCATAATCTCCAGCTGCCTTAAGCTCGGCACGCTTGGCTGCGTATTTAGCAACCGTCCTTTGCTTTTTCTTATTCCGCGCGATCCACGATGTTTTTGCCATAAATTCTCCTTATTTTTTTGCGAAAGGCAGTCCCAACTTCGTAAGCAGATCTTTTGCCTCTTCGTTTGTTTTGGCAGTAGTCACGATAGTGATGTCCATACCTTGAGTTCGCTTGACCTTATCTAGTTCAATTTCGGGAAAAATAGACTGATCGCTGATACCCATAGAATAGTTGCCACGACCATCAAAACCACGAGGATTAATTCCCCGAAAATCGCGGATTCGAGGTAACGCAGCGGTAGTCAAGCGATCGAGAAACTCCCACATCACATCACGCCGTAAAGTGACGTGACATCCAATAGCCTGACCAATGCGCAGCTTAAAGTTTGAAACCGCCTTGCGTGCCTTATCGACGACGGGCTTTCGACCAGTGATGGAGGCCATATCCCTGATAGCGTCATCTAGAGCTGATTTTTCCAGAGTGGCATCAACCCCCATGTGCAATACTATTTTTTCAAGTGTAGGAATTTCGTGCACATTCCCATACTTATGCTCACTCTTAAGGGCCGGTAGCACCTGTTCCTGATATTTAGTTTGAAGTCGTGGTTTCATAGAGAATCTACTCGGTTTCTATCGATTCCTCCTTAGCCGTACCTCGACGCTTATCCCTCCAATCCAACTTCACCACATTGGACACATGAATGGTGGGATTGAGATAAAGCTTTGTACCATTAGGAAATTCTTGGCTACGTCGCTGATGTTTGATGACCTTACCCTGATCATCCAACCCTTCAATTTCCACATCAACCCTTTGGGATTCGCGCAACAGCCGCATTACTTTACCGGAGCTTCCAGCATATTCACCGGAAAGAATATACACCTCATCACCCTTACGTATGCGTTTTTCTTTTTTTACACTCATCACAAGACTTCCGGAGCAAGGGAAATGATTTTCATAAACTTCTTCTGTTCACGTAGTTCGCGGGCCACGGGGCCAAAAATACGGGTCCCCCGAGGAGCTCCTTCTTTGTCAATAATCACCACAGCATTATTATCAAAACGCAAATAGGAACCGTCAGTTCGCCGAACCGCTTTTCGTGTGCGAACCACCACAGCGTCTACAACTTCACTTTTTTTCACAGTACCATCAGGTGCTGCTTCTTTGATGTGCGCCTTTACAATATCACCGATTTCACCAAAGCGCTTGGCTTCTCCGAGAACACCAATTATTGCCGCACGCTTTGCACCGGTATTATCGGCAACATCACAAATTGAACGTAATTGTAACATGTTTCAAATTTACTAGTTAACCACCCACGACCTCAACCAACTCCCAACGTTTAAGTTTAGAGAGAGGGCGGCACTCTTGAATCCGAACCGCATCTCCAACCTTTGCAGCATTCTGCTCATCGTGGGCATAAAACTTTTTATAGCGCGTCACAACCTTCTTATAGAGTGGATGCCGAAGGCGTCGTTTTACCCTAACTACAATAGTTTTGTCGGCGTTGTTAGAAACAACTTCTCCCAGGCGCTGTTTGCGGTGTTTTTCCTTTTGTTCACTCATTCTTCGTTATCAGTTCACGAACCCTTAGCAGGTTCCTGCCTCTTAGCATTCAGTGCTGTCTCAACCCGGGCTATATCCTTTCGTAACTGCCGAATCCGATGTGGCTTTTCCAAAGTCCCAATTGATTTCTGAAGATTTAGGTTGAAAAGCTCCTGCCTTAGCTCGCGGCCCTTTGAAAGCAGCTCAACTGGAGGCATTTCTTTTATTTCACTCATCTTCATGGCTAACGTTTAATCATTCTTGTTTTTATTGGCAATTTGGCTGCAGCTAGAGCCAACGCTTCCTTTGCCAATCCTTCACTTACTCCGGAGATCTCAAACAGCATATTAGCCGGACGAACCACAGCCACCCAGCCTTCAACCGCTGCCTTGCCCTTACCCATCCTCACTTCCAAAGGTTTCTTGGTGTATGATTTCTGGGGAAAAATCCGAATCCAAACTTTCCCCCGACGTTTCATTTTACGCGTAATCGTTTGGCGACATGCTTCAATTTGACGAGTAGTAATCCAAGCTCGATCCAAAGCCTGCAAACCATATTCACCAAAGGATACATCAGAACCCTTCCAGGCTATGCCCGCACGACTACCGCGGTGCATCTTACGATATTTTACTCGAGCTGGAATTACACTTGCCATGGGTCGCTTTCTTTCGCTGGTTTATTTACTTTCGCCTGCACCGGTTTCAATTACTTCTTCCGCCCGATTTGAAGGCTTGTCTTCACCTGTACAAACCCAGCACTTAATGCCAAGAATGCCGGCTTTGGTCTTAGCTTCTGTAAAACCATAATCAATATTGGCTCGTAGGGTATGAAGCGGCACCCGGCCTTCTAAATACTGTTCAGTTCGGGCTATCTCCGAGCCACCGAGGCGACCGGAACAACGGATGCGAACACCTTCAGCCCCAAAGTCCATGGCCATCTGTACAGCACGCTTGAGAGCACGACGAAAAGCAATTCGGCGCTCAAGCTGTTGAGCAACATTCTCAGCAACCAACTGGGCATCTATCTCAGGCTTACGAATTTCCTGAATATCAACGTAGACTTCTTTTCCAGTCATACGAGCCAACTGCTCCTTAATTTTATCTATCTCCGTGCCACGACGACCAATCACAACTCCCGGACGCGCAGTTAGAATCTTGATGCGCACTCGCTGCGTTGCTCTCTCTATTAAAATCTTTGTCACTGCGGCACCCGAAAGCTTGCTCTTTAACAGCTTACGGATAGCACGATCTTCAGCTAAGTAATCGGCAAAGTCCTTTTTGTCCGAATACCACTTGGATGCCCAGTCCTTGTTAACTGCCAAGCGAAGTCCAATTGGATTGGTTTTATTTCCCATAATTTTTTATTCGTCAGAAAGTGTAATACGGATGTGACTTGTGCGCTTGATTATCGGCGTGCCACCACCTCTCGCACGGGTGCGCCAGCGACGCAATGGGGTGCCTGCTCCAGCCATAGCCTCTTTGATAAAGAGAGATTCAGAAGATAATTTGTTATCCGAATCCAGATACTCCTCCAGACGCTCCAATTCCGACTTCAAGTGACGGTACTTTCGCGCCAGAGTTCCCTTGTCGGTCGTTTTATTATTAATCTTTTCCTTAATTTCGGCCACTCTGTTTTGTATATCAGTTTCCTTCCACTCAGCTCTAATATGCTCTGCGTCAGCAATAGCGGTATCGAGTGTCTTTGCTACAAGCTGTGCTGACTTACGCGGAATATTGGCCAGCAATGCTTTTGCTCGAGCCACTGGCAAACCCGATATCTGGCGAGTCACCTCACGAACTTTTTTTGGTGACATCCGCACATTTCGGCTGGTTGAAGTGATATTCATACTACTTAACCTCCCGTTTCACATGCGCACTATGACCTTTAAATTGTCTGGTCGGAGAGAACTCTCCCAATTTATGACCAACCATGTTTTCACTCACGTACACTGGCAAAAATGCCTTTCCATTATGCACATTAAAAGTAAGCCCAACAAATTCAGGCATAATGGTACTGCGTCGCGACCAAGTTTTAATTGGCTTTGATGACCCAGCTTCCTTGGCCTTCATCGCTTTGTTACGGAGTTTCAGATCCGTATAAAACCCTTTTTTTATTGAACGTGCCATAGCTTACTTACTTCCGTTTCATTGGTCGACCATCACGACGAACGAGAATAAATTTATTTGAGTACTTCTTTTTAGAACGAGTCTTTTTACCTTTGGTAATTACTCCCCAAGGAGTCACCGGATGACCTCCGCCAGAGGACTTCGCCTCACCTCCACCCATGGGATGATCCACTGGATTTTTAGCAACCGCACGTGTAATACCACGTCTTCCCCGATGCCGGGTATTTCCAGCCTTACCGATCACCTGTTTTTCATGGTCAGCATTACCCACGACACCGACAGTCGCCCAACAAGCCGCATTAACCCGCCGGATTTCACCGGAGGGAAGCTTGATCTGAGCATAATCCTTATCGGTGGCCATCACAGTAGCCGAAGTTCCTGCTGATCTAACAATCTGGCCGCCTTTTCCCTTGGTAAGTTCTATATTATGAATGGGAGTACCTGGAGGAATGTTACTTAACGGCAGGGCATTACCGGGCTCCGGTTCGGCGTCCGGTCCACTATAAATCTTTGCCCCTACTTCCATTCCTTTAGCAGCTAAAATATAACGTTTTTCACTGCCGACATACTCCACAAGCGCAATCCTTGCCGAACGAATTGGATCATACTCTATGGCAGCAACTTTTCCTTCTACCGTAGCATTCGATCCATACTTATCACGTGCGAAACGACGACGAAAATCCACGTTGCGAATCTTCTGCTTCGCACCGCCACCGAGGCCCCGCATGGTGATGTGACCATCACTGTTGCGGCCACCGGTCTTCTTCTTGATTTTAACCAGTGCCTTTTCGGGTTTGGTCTTGGTGACCTCCTCAAAGGTGGAGCGCTTAATGTAACGCTGAGATGGAGTTACGGGTTTGTAGGAACGAATAGGCATGACAAATTCTCCTTCTCTTTTATAAGAGTTCGATTTCCCCTTCCTTCAAAGTTATCACCGCTTTCTTCCAGTCAGACGTATATCCAGCCACCTTTGTACGGGCTCGCTTGGCCTTACCTTTGACTGTGGCCGTATTAACCGAAATCACTTTTACCTTGGGAAAAAGCTCCTCAACCGCATGACGTATCTGATGCTTATTAGCACGAGTATCCACACGCAAGGTGTACTTGTGTAGCACATCCTCTTTCATCCCTCTGGTTTGACGGAACACAAAAAGGTCCTTCAAATGCTGAGTTTTTTCGGAGTCATGCAAACCCTTAATTATCGTAAATGAATTCACTTGACCTCCTTTGGATTAAGCCGGGCGGCAATTTTTTGCAGTCCGTCTTTGGAAATAATTATCACATCGGGCTTCAGAACTTCGTAGGTATTTAAACTCTCAGCCTCTACCAATTGAACCAATGGAATGTTCCGAGCTGCCAAGGAAAGGTTACGGTCGGCTTCGCCAGTGACGAGCAGGACCGTACCCTTTGGAGCAAGCGCTTCAATTTGCGCATGCAAATCCTTGGTCTTGTGAGATTCGAGTTTAAGATTGTCGACTACAACCACTTCTTCATCCTTGATTCGTTCACTCAATGCTTTACGTAATGCAAGCTGACGAGTCTTGGAATTAACCTTCTTAGCGTAATCACGCGGGCGTGGTCCGTGCGTCACGCCTCCTCCTGTAAATATATTCGTACGACGAGAGCCGGTTCGTGCTCTACCTGTACCTTTTTGCCTCCAGGGTTTTTTGCCTGTCCCACTTACTTCACCTCTATCCTTGGTCTTCGCTGTGCCATGACGTTGTGCAGCCATATAGGCAACCACAGTATCATGAACAGCTTGATTTCCTTTGCCTTCCTCGACAAATTCAAAACCAACGGCAATCTTGCCTGAATCGCCCCCCGAAAGTGTTTTTACATCAAGTTCCATCTCTTAATCCCTTACTATGACTTTGCCCCCTTCGGACGCTTTTTAGATTCTCGAATTAAGACATAATCACCCTTAGCCCCAGGAATCGCCCCCTTGATTAAAAGCACATTATCCTCTTCACGCACCTGAACAACTTTCAGATTTTGCACAGTCCGACGTTCCTGCCCCATATGACCCGGCATCTTCTTACCCTTGACCACCCAACCCGGCGTCGCGCAGGCACCGATTCCTCCGGGCCGACGAAAGAATCCTTTTTGACCGTGTGTCTTGGGCCCACCCCCAAAATTCCAACGCTTAACCACACCTTGAAAACCTCGGCCCTTGGTATCAGCAATAGCGTCTACATAATCACCCGGCTCGAAAACTGATACCGGAACGGTATCTCCCGTGTTAACCTCAAGTGTAAAATCCCGAAATTCTTTAACCTGCTTGGTCACGTGACCGCCATGTTTACTCATGTGGCCCTGAAGCGGCTTGGTTACCCGAGACGTTTTGTTCTGATCATCATAGCCCAACTGTACCGCATTATATCCATCATTACCCTCAGATTTTTTTACCTGTAGGACCCGATTCGGCCCAGCTTGAACAACAGTGACGCACACAGCATTACCGCTCTCATCGTACACGCGAGTNTGCCCAAGTTTTTTTCCTATTAGACCGATCATNCCACTANAAAATCTTTATGTTTATATCTACCCCAGCTGGAAGGTTAAGTTTTTTTAGTTCATCAACTGTAGCTGGAGTTGGCTGCAAAATATCAATCATTCTCTTATGCGTACGCTGCTCAAAAGTCTCCTGACTCTTTTTATCCACGTGAGGAGATCGAGTCATTGTGAATCGCTCGCGCCGGGTTGGCAGGGGAATAGGCCCTGCAACACGACTGCCAGTGCGCTTGACGGTATCCACGATTTCAGTCGATGACTTATCGAGCACTCGGTGATCATAACCCTTAAGCCTAATTCGAATCTGTTGTCCTGCAGCCATTCTTTTCTCCTACTTGCTATCCTTATCTAAAATCTCGTCCGCAATTGATTGGGGTACTTGTTCAAATGAATCAGGCTCCATCGAATACGAGGCACGACCACTTGATAGAGAACGTATATCAGTCGCATACCCAAACATCGTTGCTAACGGAATTTGCGCAGTGATTACCGTGCCTGAATTTTTNGAGTCTATGCCTTCCACCACTCCACGACGACGATTCATGTCGCCGATTATATCACCTTGATATTCTCCAGGAGTAGTCGCTTCCACCTTCATTACCGGCTCCAGCAAAACGGCTTTCGCTTTATTTACAGCCTCTTTCATTGCCAGTATTCCAGACATTTTAAATGCTATTTCGCTTGAATCTACTTCATGATAAGACCCGTCCACAATCTGTACTTTTATATCAATCAGCTCGTATCCAGCCAAAACTCCACCTTGAATAGTTTCCCGAATACCTTTTTCAACCGCCGGAATGTACTCACGTGGAATAACCCCACCTACAATCTTATTTTCGATTTCAATACCTCCNCCACGTTCGTT
The DNA here is from genome assembly GCA_002719595.1 of Verrucomicrobiales bacterium. Lineage (GTDB taxonomy): Bacteria > Verrucomicrobiota > Verrucomicrobiia > Limisphaerales > UBA1100 > UBA1100. The sequence continues at coordinate 20,387 of PBEJ01000039.1, read as the reverse complement.
AGGTTCGATTTTAATTGTAGCATCACCATACTGACCGCGGCCTCCAGATTGTTTCTTGAACAATCCTCTGCCTTCTGAACTTTTCGTTATGGTTTCACGATAAGCAATCTGTGGAGCTCCCGATTCAGCCTCAACCTTAAACTCGCGGAAAAGGCGATCTCTTATGATTTCAAGATGCAACTCACCCATCCCTGCTATCAGCGTCTGCCCGGTTTCCTGATCTGTATAGCAATTAAAAGTGGGATCTTCTTCAGCCAGTGCTTGCAAGCCTGCACTCATTTTTTCCTGATCAGCCTTGGTATTGGGTTCAATAGCCATGGATATCACAGGTTCAGGGAAAGTCGGTGGCTCAAGGCACACATCGATGTCAGGCGTACAAAGCGTATCCCCTGTGGTAATATTACGGATACCTACCAAAGCGGCGATGTCGCCCGCATAAACCGTTTCCACATTCTCCTGTTTATCGGCTTGAATCATCATGATCCGGTTTACCCGTTCCTTTTTGCGAGTACGCGGATTATAGATCATTTCCCCTTTACTGATCTGTCCGCTGTAAACTCTAAAAAACACTAATTTTCCCGCGAATGGATCAGTCCAAAGCTTGAAAGCTAGAGAGCAAAAGTTGCCGTTATCATCAGCCGGAAATTCGGTCTCTTCGCCCTCGCCATCTGGACTAGCCCCTGTTTGCACGTTCACATCAAGCGGCGAAGGAAGATAATCAACCACAGCATCAACTAGGGGTTGAACACCTTTGTTTTTAAAGGCTGATCCGCCAAGAACAGGCACAAATTCACCAGCAATAGTCAGTCGGCGGATTGCTTGCTTGAGAGTCACCTCATCCACAGGCTTTTCGTCCAGCAGTAAGGTCATCACATGATCATCTCTGTCACCCACAGCTTCAACTAGCTCGGCAAGGGCAGCTTCCGCCTCAGCCTTAAGGTCTTGCGGAATTTCCTCGATTAATATCTTAGAACCAAAATCATCCGATGCGTCATAAATCAGCGCCTTTTGATTAACTACATCGATCACGCCTCTGAGATCTTCTTCCGCACCAATNGGAATCCCCACGGGAAAAGCTGGAGCTCCAAGACGTTCGCGCATTTCAGCGACCACATTCTTAAAGTCAGCACCGGTACGATCCATCTTGTTAACAAAAGCAATCCGAGGCACATTGTACTTGGTGGCTTGGCGCCAAACAGTTTCTGATTGGGGCTGCACGCCTGCAACGCCACAAAATACAGCTACCGCCCCGTCAAGCACACGCATGGAACGCTCTACCTCTGCGGTAAAATCAACATGGCCGGGAGTATCTATAATATTAACGCGGTGGGGTACCTCCGGCCACAACTTGGTAGTACCGTCTTCAGCCTGCTTCCAAAAACAAGTAGTAGCTGCAGAAGTAATGGTGATACCACGCTCACGCTCTTGCTCCATCCAATCAGTCACAGTGTTACCGTCATGCACCTCGCCAATCTTATGACAGAGACCCGTGTAAAATAGAATACGCTCGGTGGTAGTGGTTTTACCCGCATCAATATGTGCGGCTATACCAATATTCCGAGTACGCTCCAGAGTATACTCACGGTTAGGCGAGTTCACTTCACTGGTTGCTGTTTCAACTGTCGCTTCCATCTTCTCTAAACTACCAAAAACGCTCCGAGACTGTCGTCGCCCGGAGCGAATCCAAATATAAATTATCCTACCACCTAAAGTGTGCAAAGGCCTTATTGGCCTGAGCCATCCGATGGACTTCGTCTCGTCGACGTATCGTGCTACCTTCCCCNTGATAAGCTTCCATGATTTCCTTGGCCAACGCATTACTCATGGCAGAACCCTTGCGGCTTTTCGCAAAAGATACAATCCAACGAAGAGCCAGAGCTTCCGATCTGTCACCGCTTACTTCCATGGGAACCTGATAAGTAGCCCCACCCACACGACGACTTTTAACCTCAAGCCGAGGCTTTGCGTTATCCACTGCACGTTCCAAAATTTCTAATGCTGTTACTCCTTCGTTCTTTTCAACAATCTGATCAAAGGCACTGTAAACAACACGTTGCGCCACGCTGCGCTTGCCGCATTTCATAACTGTATTCACCAAACGGCCCACTAACCGGCTTCCAAACTGAACATCCGGATAAATCTCGCGCTTAACTGCTCTACGTCTTCGTGACATTATAAAAAGTTTTTATGGATTATTTTGGGCGTTTGACGCCGTACTTGGAACGGCTCACGCGTCGTTTTTCCACACCTTGTGCATCACGTTGTCCGCGAACAACGTGATAACGAACTCCGGGTAAATCCTTCACCCGACCTCCCCGCACCAAAACTATGCTATGCTCCTGCAAATTATGTCCCTCATCTGGAATGTAGGCTATAACCTCATGGCCAGTAGTCAGGCGTACCTTTGCTACCTTACGCATTGCAGAGTTAGGTTTCTTAGGCGTCCGTGTATAGACCATCAGGCAAACCCCTTGTCTAAAAGGGCATGACTTAAGGGCTGGAGAAGTTGACTTCTCCTTAATCTTCTTTCGCCCTTTGCGAATCAACTGGTTAATGGTTGGCATTTTGTGTTAAATACCTTGCAAAAAAGCGCGTTTAGCACGCTATTTTAGGCAAACGGGGGCGGGATATTACCAAAGGTTATCCCCAGTGCAACAAGTTTTCTTACTTTTTTCGGAAAAAGTTCCTTAACAGTGGATTTAGAGCTCTCAACCCACCAGAGGATTAGGCTCGTTCACCTCCGGTTCAGGGGCAAGAAGCAAGTTACCATCATCTTCCATCTCTACTGGATCGACCAACGGCTTCAGTTCAAGCTTTCTATGACCCTCAAANCCCGTTCCTGCGGGAATAATATGNCCCATAATCACATTTTCCTTAAAACCGTGTAAACTATCTTTTTTACCGAGAGTTGCCGCTTCAGTAAGAACTCGGGTGGTATCCTGGAATGAAGCCGCGGATAGGAAACTTTCCGTTTCCACCGATGCCTTTGTAATACCTAGTAGTACCGGCGAAGCCTCTGCGGGTTGTCCTCCCATCGATTCNATTCGCTCATTCTCTATTTCGAAAGCAACCTTATCAACCTGTTCTCCCCATAAGAATGTTGTATCGCCGCCTTCGGTAATGCGAACCTTTCGAAGCATTTGCCGTACAATCATTTCAATGTGCTTATCGTTAATCGTCACACCTTGTAGTCGATAAACCTCTTGCACTTCGTTCACTAGAAAGGCCTGCAACTCATGCACACCCAAAATGTCTAGTATATCATGAGGCAGCAATGGCCCTTCAGTCAATTGCTGGCCTTTTTTAACGACATCTCCCTTGAACACGATGCAATGTTTACCGATCGGCACAAGATGCTCTTCTTCCTCACCCGTTTCTTGATTGGTGAGAATCAACGAACGTTTGCCTCGAACAATCGGTCCGAAATCGACGACTCCATCAGTTTTTGCAATTTCCGCTGCGTCTTTAGGTTGACGAGCTTCAAAGAGCTCAGACACCCGCGGCAGACCTCCAGTGATATCCTTTGTTTTGGAAGTTTTACGCGGAGTTTTTGCTAAAAGAGTACCAGGGGCAATTTTATCATTTTCACCTACTGTGATGTGGGCTCCAGCGGGAATGGGGTAATTTGCAACTGCATGACCTGACTTATCCTCGATAATCACCTGAGGATGTAAATCCTCCTTGTGTTCTATAATTACCATCGATTCCTGACCGGTGGCCGGATCAACATCGTGATCCATAGTTACCCCTTCAATTATGTCGTGAAAGACTATCTTGCCGCCTTTTTCTGAGAGAATCGGAACATTATAAGGATCCCATTGAACAAAGGTTTGCCCCTTCTTAACCTTTTCACCATCGGCAACTGAAATCACTGCACCAATGGGCACATCGTAATCATCAATCTCAGCGTTGTTTTCCGGATCATGTATACTTACGCGCCCGTTCTTATTGAGAACAATATGGCTGCCATCATCAAGATCTACAATTCGCAAACCCTCATATTTGACCACCCCGCCTTCCTTTGCCTTGATTTCTGGTTGTTTGAATACCGAGGAAGCAGTACCACCAATGTGAAAGGTACGCATAGTTAACTGAGTACCTGGCTCACCTATCGATTGTGCGGCAATAATCCCAACCGCTTGTCCGTGCTCCGCAGTCAACCCGGTCGCCAAATTACGCCCGTAACAATGAGCACACACTCCATGACGCACTTCACAGGTGAGCACTGAACGCACTTTGACCTTTTCTATATTAGCATCTTCAATCGCCGCAGCTTTGTTTTCATCAATTTCCTCACCTCCCCGAACAAATAGTTCATCCGGATTAAATGGATTGACGATATCCTCACATGAATGCCGACCAATAAGACGGTCTGCCAGATGCACAACCTCCTCTTCACCCTCATAGATAGCTTCCATCCAGATACCGTTACTGGTTCCGCAATCATTTTCTCGGATAATCACGTCCTGCGCCACATCAACAAGCTTACGGGTCATGTAACCAGAGTCAGCCGTCTTCAACGCAGTGTCAGCAAGTCCTTTTCGAGCCCCGTGAGTTGAAATAAAATACTCCAAAACGGTCAGTCCTTCGCGGAAGTTAGAGAGAATTGGCTTCTCAATAATATCACCACTGGGCTTGGCCATTAGGCCTCGCACTCCCGCCAACTGACGCACCTGCTGGCGGTTTCCTCTCGCACCAGAGTCAACCATAAGGGCAACGGGATTATACTCATCTTTGCCTTGGTTGGTTTCGAGTGTTTCCAACATCACATTGGAAATCCGGTCAGTAGCATGCGTCCATATATCAATAATTTTATTGTACCGCTCGCCCGGGGTAATCACTCCCTTTCGATATTGTTTTTCAACATCATCAATCTCCTTCTGAGCAGCCTTGATTTCCTGGTTCTTTTCATCTGGAATAATCATGTCATCAATTCCAATAGAAGCTCCTGCCTTGGTTGCCTCCTTGAAGCCCAGCTCCTTGAGTCTGTCCAGCGCAACTACNGTTTTCTTCTGCCCAGCAAACTTGTAAGAATTACCGATAAGTTCACCTAGCTTACCTTTGGCTACCTCGAAATTTGGGAAGCCGAGTTCTTCCGGCCAAATCTCACTAAAGGCTACTCGACCTGCTGTCGTGTTGATGACCACTGACTCTGCATCACCGTAAATCGTCTCTTTACCGCGATCCGGATTAGCCAGATGAATGCGCGAATGATGGCTGATTTCTCCTTCATCCAGAGCAAAAAACACCTCATCGGCACTAGCAAATAAGGGAATTCGTCCTTCCTCCTTTACCTTTTTGCCAGATAGTCGCCGCGGTTCTGCCGTGAGATAGTAACAACCGAGAGTAATATCCTGCGTTGGAGTCATAATTGGCTTACCACTTGAAGGACTGAAAATATTATTTGGAGCCAACATTAAAAGACGTGCTTCCATTTGAGCTTCAACTGAAAGCGGCACATGCACGGCCATTTGATCGCCGTCAAAATCGGCATTATAGGCGGTGCATACCAACGGATGTACCCGAATAGCAGAACCCTCAATAAGCACTGGTTCAAACGCCTGAACTGAGAGCCGGTGCAAAGTCGGAGCACGGTTAAGCATCACAGGGTGACCCTTGGTGACTTCCTCAAGCACATCCCAAACCTCAGGCGTCTGGCGTTCGATCAGTTTCTTAGCTGATCTTACCGTATGAACATACCCCAACTCCTTAAGTCGCCGAATAATGAAAGGCTCAAACAGAACCAAAGCCATCTTCTTGGGCAACCCGCATTGGTTAAGTTTTAGCTCTGGCCCAATAACAATTACTGATCGGCCTGAATAATCAACGCGCTTACCCAATAGGTTTTGCCTAAACCGACCCCCTTTACCCTTAAGCATATCCGAAAGTGATTTTAGAGCGCGATTTCCAGCACCGGTCACAGCACGACCATGGCGGCCATTATCGAAAAGTGCGTCCACAGCTTCTTGAAGCATTCGTTTTTCATTTCGAATAATCACCTCAGGCGTCTTTAACTGCATCAAATTTCTTAACCGATTATTACGGTTAATTACACGGCGATAGAGATCATTCAAATCCGAAGTCGCAAAACGCCCTCCTTCAAGGGGCACCAGCGGGCGCAAGTCAGGTGGAATTACCGGCAAAACTGTAAGAACCATCCATTCGGGGCGGGTACCAGATTCCTTAAACCCCTGAAACAACTTTATCCGCTTTGCTAACTTTTTCCGAATCTGCTTACTCCGTGTCTTAGTCATTGCTTCGTGCAGCTCATCAATACCCTGACTAAGATCAATGTTTGATAATGCCTCATGTACTGCCTCAGCTCCAATTTTTGCCAAAAATGCTCCACCTTCCTCTTTGGTATCATTCGGACCATAAGTCTCCACCGCCTCTCGCATTTCAGCTTCAGTAAGCAACTGATTTCTTTCTAATGGGGTATCACCTGGATCAATAACCATGTAATCTTCATAATAAATCACTCGCTCAAGGTGGCGACCCGTCATATCGAGCATTAAACCCATACGCGAAGGCATACACTTAAAGAACCAAATGTGGCTGCAAGGCACAGCTAACTCAATGTGCCCCATCCTCTCACGGCGAACCCGAGCCAGCGTAACCTCCACACCACAACGGTCACAAACCACACCTTTGTACTTAATACGTTTATATTTCCCGCAAGAACACTCCCAGTCCTTAACCGGTCCAAAAATACGCTCACAAAAAAGACCACCTTTTTCAGGTTTAAAGGTACGGTAATTAATTGTTTCGGGGTTTTTGACTTCACCTCTGGACCATCTGCGGACGGTGTCCGGAGAAGCAACTGATACCTGAACATAGTCCACCAGGTTTACGCGCTCCAATCCAAGTAATTCNCGGGCTGAATCTGTACTGCTCATTCTATTAAATTCCTTTTATGATTATCGTAGTTTAGCTGGCAAGTGCGGCCAGTGTGTCATCAGTTTCGGTCGTATCGTCAGATGGACTGGTATAACCCACTTTCACNTCTATCCCAAGTGACTCCATCTCCTTCACAAGAACATTGAAGGATTCAGGTATACCCGCATCAAGCGTATTATCACCCTTTACAATGTTTTCATATATACGNGTTCTTCCCTGCACATCATCTGACTTCACGGTCAAAAGCTCCTGCAAGGTATAAGCTGCACCATAGGCCTCCATTGCCCAAACTTCCATTTCACCAAAACGTTGCCCACCATATTGGGCTTTACCTCCTAAAGGCTGCTGCGTAACGAGACTATAGGGGCCTACAGCCCGAGCGTGAATCTTATCGGCCACCAAATGNCCCAGCTTNAACATATAAATATAACCCACTACAATTTCCTGATCAAACCGNTCTCCCGTTTGACCGTCATATAGATAGGCCTTTCCATTTTCACCCACTAACTGGTCTCCAATCTCAGCCACATTTTTGTCAACTGCCTGTTGCAGGTACTCACGAACCTGCTTTTCGCTAATGCCGTCGAAAATTGGGGTAGCATAATGCAGGCCTAACATCCGAGCCGCCCAACCCAAGTGTGTTTCGAGTAACTGTCCCACATTCATACGACTAGGTACACCCAGAGGGTTCAAACAAATGTCGACTGGAGTACCATCTTTCAAATAAGGCATATCTTCCTCGGGCACAATGCGTGCCACCACTCCCTTATTTCCGTGACGACCAGCCATTTTGTCTCCGACCGAAAGCTTGCGCTTAGAGGCAACGTAAATTTTTACATTCTTAACGGTACCAGTCTCCCCTTCATCACCTGATTCCACGCGGTGTAACTCATCATCATGAGCCATCTGTAAATCATCGAAACGTTTACGGAACGCATCCAGAATTTCATTAATCTTATTACGAATNGGGGAAGGATCGATTTCAATCTTATCGTAATTAGCGGCTAGTTTCCTTAATAGCGTTTTGGTTATCTTCCTATTAGAAGGAATAATAACTTCACCTGTTTCACTGTTTACAACATCCAACGGAATTTTCTCACCCANCAGAATGTTTGATAAAGCCTCGGTAAGCTGCTCTTGCAAATCTGAATTCTTTTTCTTGAATTCATCCTGAACCTGCTTCTCTCCCTTCTGGGAAGCCGAACTACTGCTCTTGATAACCTTTTCTTCCTTGGCGGAAATTTTCACATCCATAACAATGCCAGTTGTTCCACTTGGCACCCTCAAAGATGTATCTTTCACATCAGCCGCCTTTTCACCGAAGATCGCCCGTAAAAGACGCTCCTCGGGAGCCAACTCAGTTTCACTCTTAGGGGTAATTTTACCCACAAGGATATCACCAGGTTTAACCTCTGCGCCAACGCGGATTACTCCATCTGGCCCAAGATCGGCCAAAGCCTCCTCGCCAACATTAGGAATGTCACGGGTAATTTCCTCAGGTCCCAATTTGGTATCACGAGCAATTACCTCATACTCCGAAATATGGACCGAGGTGAAAACATCATCCTTCACAATCCTGCGTGATATGGTAATGGCATCCTCAAAATTATAACCGTTCCACGGCATAAACGCTACGAGTACATTTTTCCCCAAAGCCAACTCTCCCTTATCGGTAGATGGCCCATCAGCAATAACTTCGCCAGCTTGAACTGTATCACCCAGTGCCACTAAAGGCTTTTGGTTAATGCAAGTAGAAGCGTTTGATCGCTGGAATTTGCGCATCTCATAAACCCACATCCCAGACTCAGGGTCATGTTTGAACTTACGTTTTCCCTCTGGCATCTCACCATCNTTGGTAATAACTATACGATCACCAGTGACCGAAGCCACTTTGCCAGTCATTTCATTTTTAACCACGGCACAGGAATCCTGAGCAATTCGAGGCTCCATACCGGTTGCCACATATGGCGCTTCTGAAGTCAATAGCGGCACAGCTTGTCGCTGCATATTAGAACCCATCAGCGCACGATTAGCATCATCATGCTCCAGAAAAGGAATGATTGCTGCAGCTACGGATACGAGCTGCTTCGGGCTCACATCCATATAATCCACTTCGGTTGGAGGAACATCGACAAAATCCCCCTTACGACGACAGGTAACTCGCTCGGTCTGAAAAATACCCTTGTCGTTAATGGGCGCGTTAGCCTGAGCTACCGTATATTTTTCTTCAGAGTCAGCAGTAAGGTAATCAATCTTTTCAGAAACCTTTCCTTTAACTACCTTGCGATAAGGAGTTTCAATGAAACCAAANTCATTGACACGTGCAAAAGTAGCCAACGAGGCAATCAATCCAATATTCGGACCTTCAGGAGTCTCGATAGGGCAAATCCGACCGTAGTGAGAGGGGTGCACATCACGCACCTCAAACCCCGCCCGCTCACGCGACAACCCACCCGGCCCCAAAGCAGATAATCGACGCTTGTGAGTAGTCTCAGCCAATGGATTGATCTGATCCATGAATTGACTAAGTTGACTCCGACCGAAGAAGTCACGAATCACAGCACTGAGTGCCTTCGGGTTAACCAACTTTGTGGGCGTCATGGTGTCTGTCTCTTGATCAAAAAGAGTCATNCGCTCCTTGACTAAACGCTCGGTACGAGCAAGTCCTACCCGACACTGATTAGCCACCAATTCACCCACCGTACGCACCCGCCGAGACCCCAAATGATCAATGTCATCTAAAACACCTTCACCCAACTTTAATTTAAGGAGATAACGGGTGGCCTCAGCCAAATCATCTTTGGTCAATGTCCGTGAATCCTCAGGGTCGTTAAAATCCAACTTTTGGCAAATCTTATAACGACCTACACGACCTAAATCGTACCTTTTAGGATCAAAAAACAAACGTTTCAACAGGGCACGAGCATTAGCTACAGTGGGAGGATCTCCCGGGCGCAACCGACCGTAAATTTCCTTAAGAGCCTCCTCCTCATTATGTGCCGGATCTTTCTTCATGCACTTAATAATAAGGCCTTCATCACGGGAAATATCCACAACTCGCACCTTTGTTATTCCCGTAGCACTTATCTGTTTGAGAATTGCTCGTGACAAGGGCTCGAAGGCGCGGGCAACAATCACATTCTTCTCTTCATCCTCAACGTCCTCAACCAAAACCATGTTGGCCAAATTATCGTTTTTCTCGGCCTTCTTTATGGTGACTTCCTCTATATCATAAAACATCTCGAGGATTTCCTGATCGGTTCCTTTAAAACCGTCGTCCTTCAAAAATCCTAGTGCCCGGAAGAAAGTGGTAATCAAAAATTTTCTACGGCGCTTCTTACGGTCTAAATAAACATAAAGGAGATCATTGGTATCAAACTGTGCTTCGAACCAAGAGCCACGGTCAGGAATAATCCTGAAGGAATGCAGGGTTTTGCCGTTAGCGTGCGTGCTAGCCTCAAACGCAAGCCCTGGCGAACGATGTAATTGACTAACAATAACCCGCTCGGCTCCGTTAATCACAAAGCTCCCCGAAGGAGTCATGAGTGGCATTTCACCCATAAAGACCTCCTCTTCTTTCACCTGCTTACCCTCCTTGAGGAGGAAAGTCACATACAAAGCAGCTCCATAGGTCCCCCCATCGTCCAAAGAATAGAGCCATGACTGTTTGGGAGGCCGGATTTCATAGCTATGAAAGTCGAGTGTAATACTTTCATCATAGCTCGTTATCGGAAAGACCTCCTTAAAAACGGCCTCTAAACCTTCTTGAACTCTTTTGGATTTTTCCGTCTCAAGTTGGAGAAATTCCGCATATGATCTTTTCTGTATTTCGATCAGGTTGGGAAAATCAATGACTTCCTTGATCTTACTAAAACTTATCCGATCCCTAGTGTTTGCTGCCATATCGCCTAATTTATTCTTAGTGCCGGATTACCCGGCNGGGTTTCCCCATNTTCGGGNTATAAACCCGNAANCGTGTTGTACTTCNTTTTACTAAAACGGCTCTTCAGCCGCNTGCACTCTTNCTTTACTAGAAAGAGAGGATNCCGGTGAAGCCAANCCANCACCGGAGNTCNCCTNCTAAAGCCAGCTATTTTAATTCAACTTTCGCACCGGCTTCTTCAAGTTTCTTCTTAGCCTCTTCTGCTTCATCTTTACTCACACCTTCGAGAAGAGCTTTTGGTGCGGACTCGACAAATTCCTTAGCTTCCTTGAGTCCCATTTCACTATTAATACCACGCACCGCCTTAATAGCAGCGACCTTATTGCCTCCATCGCCAACAAGAATCACATCAAAAGAATCCTTTTCTTCAGCTGCTCCTCCATCTGCTGCTGCAGGTGCTGCCACTGCGACTGCCGCTGCGGGTGCTGCAGCACTCACATCCCATTTTTCTTCGAGTTGTTTCACCAAATCAGCCGCCTCTACCACAGTAAGGCTGCTTAGGTCCTCCACGATCTTATCTAGATCTGCCATTGTCTTATCCTTTTGTTTATTTCGTCTCGTCGCCTNCCCGGCTGGGAAAATTTCAGTGCGCCGCCTGCGCTCCGACGATTTACTTTGTTATTTCACACTCACCCTAACCACCCGGCTAAGGTAAAATTCATTTAATTCACTCACCCTTATCCACGTGGGCCTGTATAGCCCGNGCCACCATACTAGCCGGAGTATTGATTACTCGAGCTAGTTGCGTTGCCGGTGCCTGAATCACTCCCAACAACTGGGCACGTAACACCTCAATACTGGGCAGATCGGCAATCCGAAGGACCACTTCTTCATCAAGTCGTTCCTCACCGACATATCCAAAACGAATTTTAGGCTTGTTTGGTTTCTCAGCAAACTCTTTAACGACCTTGGCGGCCGAGGAGATTTCCTGATTTCCAACTACTATTGCAATCTGGCCAGTCAAGGCTCCGTTCAAATCACCGATACCCGCTTGAGTTGCCGCAGCACGGAAAACTGAATTCTTTACAACATGAATTTCAGCATCGCCTTCGCGCAGCTTCGATCTCANTGATTCGAATTCNGCTACGTTCAACCCGGTNTAATCAGTTACAATAAAAAACGGTGATTGATTTAACCATTCCGCGTATTCGTCTGTTAAAAATTGTTTTTCAGGGCGCATTATCGTGTCTCCTCAATTCTATCCGAGTTTTGATATTTCCTTTACATCGAGTTTGATACTCGGGCTCATGGTCGCGGACAATGAGGCAGACATAAGGTAAGTACCCTTGGTTGAGTCAGGCTTAGCCTTGAGCACAGCAATTATCGCAGCTTTAGCATTCTCAATCAATTTTTCCGCATCAAAGCTTACTTTTCCTATTGGCATTTGTAGATTCGCGCTTTTATCCACCTTGAACTCTACACGGCCCGCTTTGACTTCACCAATAACCTTTCCTAAATCATCGGAAACCGTACCGGCTTTCGGAGTGGGCATTAGCCCGCGAGGCCCGAGTTGTCGCCCGAGTTTAGCTACTCCAGCTTTCATCGCCTCAGGAGTCGCAACAGCCACATCAAAATCAGTCCAACCTCCTTCAACTTTCTCCATCAATTCTTTCAGCCCCACATGATCAGCCCCGGCCTCCTTAGCCGCATCAGCCGCTGGGCCATCTGCAGCGAATGCTGCCACGCGTACAGTTTTACCGCTGCCATTGGGCAAAGCGACTGTACCGCGTACCATTTGATCCGAATGTTTAGGGTCCACCCCGAGCCGCATGGCCAAATCAACCGATTCGTCGAACTTAGCGCGAGGGAATTTCGCTAAAGCGGCAATTGCATCTGTTAGGGAAATAGCTTCCCCTCCATTCCGAGCCTCGAAGGCCTGATTATATCGTTTACTAGGCATTTTTTTGTTGCGGTACAAACGGACATAACACCCTCCCGCGGTTAAGTTTAATTTTTATTCGACAACGTCAATTCCCATACTACGCGCGGTTCCAGAAATAATTCGTGCGGCCATCTCATTATCATTCGCGTTCAAATCGTTTTTCTTCTTTTCAGCTATTTCAAGAACCTGAGCTTTGGTAACTTTTCCAACCTTACTCTTGTTTGGCACCCCAGAACCCGAGGCGATACCGGCCGCCTTCTTCAAAAGGTCGGAAGCGGGCGGTGATTTTAAAATAAAATCAAAGGATTTATCCTGATATACCGTAATCACTACGGGCACAATGCTCCCAGCCATATTCTGAGTCTTGGCATTGAACTCTTTACAAAACGGCATAATCGGAACACCGAGCTGCCCTAAAGCAGGACCAACGGGGGGAGCAGGCTTGGCATCACCCCCGGGGATCTGAAGTTTGATCTGTCCTATTTCTTTCTTTGCCATATTAAAATAATATCAATTGAGTGTTTACTGTTTTTCAACCTGCCAATACTCCAACTCAACCGGAGTGCTTCGACCAAAAATATCAATAGTCACTTTCAGCTTACCTGCTTGGGCATCAATCTCCTCAACTGCTCCATTATAATTCTGGAACGGTCCGTCATTGATCTTAACCACCTCACCTATTTCAAAATTTACTTTTGGTTTCTCACTTTCCTCGGCTTCAGTAATCTGGGCTTTAATCGCTTCCACTTCAGTGTCCGGAGTGGGAACCGGGCGTTCGCCTCCGAGGAAGCCAATCAAACCTTGCGTATTACGAATAAAATCCCATGGCTCTGGAAGCAAACGACGCTCATCATCATAAACCTTCATTTTAATGAACAGGTAACCCGGATATAGTTTGCGCTGGGATGTCGTCTTTTTTCCCCCGCGCACTTCTACCACTTTCTCCATGGGTAAAAGAATTTCCTGGATATAGTCGCTCATCTCTTCCTCAACGATACGCTTACGCAGGCTCTTCTCGGCCTTCATCTCCTGACCAGACAAGGTCTGAATTGTGTACCATTCGTTGGGCATCAATCGTTAAATATTAGTTTTCGTGGATTACTGGATCATACTACCAAGGGCTGTGGAAGGATCCTTAAGTAGTGCTCCCCAAATAAGCTCACGAACAATTTGGTCTGCAATTACGGTAAAAACCGCTAATAAAAGAGAAGAGAGCATTACAACAACGATGTGCTGTTTTAATTCCTCTCGAGTGGGCCACGTTGCTTTACGCAACTGTTCACGTGTTTCGTGAAGATGTTTCTTGATGGCGTCAATCTTGCCAGTTGTCCAGAGAAGGACAAAGACCACCACAATCAATACTGCCCAGAAAATGGTCCAAAAAGGCATTCCCTCGCTTACAACCTCTTGAGAAGAATCTCCTGAAGAGGTTGGCTGAACAGTCTGCGATTTAATCGCCGCAGTGTTGGTTTGCTGGTTCGGTTTGCCCGCCTGAACTGGCACCGAGCTCGCATTTTCCTCTGTTTCAGTTGTTTTTGGCTCTGCCATTAATCAAAACGCCCTTCTATTCAAATCTCTCTTTATATGGCGGAGGGGGAGGGATTCGAACCCCCGTTGGCTTGCGCCAAAGCGGTTTTCAAGACCGCCGCATTCGACCACTCTGCCACCCCTCCAACTTTCCAGATTAACTGGCACGGCGAGAGGGAGTCGAACCCCCAACCTGCGGTTTTGGAGACCGCTGCTCTACCAATTGAGCTATCGCCGTCCAAAAAACACGGACCAGGTGCCAACCAAGGATCACGGGTGCCCTCTAGTCAGCAAAAGGGTTCCTTGTGATTACTCCATAACCTCAATCACACGACCCGAACCGATCGTACGGCCACCTTCGCGTATGGCGAAAGTAAGTCCGTCTTCCATCGCCACAGTCTGATGCAATTCCACATTGATCACCACGTTATCACCAGGCATCGCCATCTCGACATCGTTCTTATCATCACTNTCTCGCAATGCATTTATGCTGCCTGTGATATCCGATGTACGGAAGAAGAACTGCGGCCGATAGCCAGAGAAGAAAGGTTTGTGTCGGCCNCCTTCTTCCTTNTTCAGCACATAAATCTGAGCCTTAAATTTGATATGAGGCTTGATAGACCCCGGCTTTGCCAACACTTGGCCTCTTTCCACTTCGCCTTTTTTCTTACCACGAAGCAAAACACCAACGTTTTCGCCTGCCCTTGCTTCCTCAAGCAATTTCCTGAACATTTCAAGGTCAGTTGCCACTGTCTTGTCTGTTTCTTGTAGGCCAACTATCTCAACCTCATCCATTTTCTTNATGATACCCCGCTCAACACGACCAGTAGCCACTAGACCACGACCTTCAATNATGAAGGTATCCTCAATGCACATGAGAAAGTCCTTGTCTTCTGCGCGTTCTGGATCCGGGATAAATTCATCACATTTAACCAGCAATTCCTTGATGGCACCTACCCACTTTTCTTCACCATTCATGGCACCCGTAGCGCTAGCACGTATCACGGGCGTGTCATCACCGGGAAAATCNTATTTACTGAGCAACTCGCGCACTTCCATTTCCACCAAGTCCAAAAGCTCNTCGTCATCCACCAAATCACTCTTATTNAGGCAAACTACAATCGATGGAACACCCACCTGCTTTGCTAATAACACGTGCTCATTTGTTTGAGGCATCGGGCCACTTGAAGCATCAACCACTAGGATAGCTCCATCCATCTGTGCAGCACCGGTAATCATATTTTTCACATAATCAGCGTGTCCCGGACAGTCTACGTGNGCATAGTGACGATTTTCACTTTCGTACTCCACGTGTGAAACGGCGATTGTAACAGTTTTGGAATCATCCCTTACAGTACCGCCCTTGGTAATATCTGCGTAGGAAATCGGGGTTGCCATACCATCCTTTGATTGCACCTCTACAAGTGCTGCGGTAAGGGTGGATTTACCATGGTCCACGTGACCGATCGTGCCTATGTTTACGTGCGGCTTTCCTCTTACAAACTCTTCTTTAGCCATGTCGCTTTATTTCTATTCGTTGATGTTTATGTTGTTGTTTCAAAACTGGAGCCCTTGACCGGGTTTGAACCGGTGACCTCGTCCTTACCAAGGACGCGCTCTACCGACTGAGCTACAAGGGCAAACCAAGTCTAAAAAGCTCTACTCAATTGTATAAAAAACAATAAATCCCCCATGGCCACTTACTCTATTATTTCGAGAAAGTGACTGGGTTTTTACGTTTTTTCCGCCTAAAACGCCCAAATGGGAGTCATCAACGGGTGCGGGAAAATAGCGTTTAACACAGCCCCGTCAACACTTTTTTCACTTTTTATNCCACTTTTCGTCAGATTTCGGGGATTCAGGTAACCCTAAAGCGCGCGCAGCATTGCGAAAGTGTGTTTTTGCGACTGGGTTCAACACCGTTTGCCCCTTAGATTTGACCAATTCCTTAGCTGTCTCATCTACCTGAGCCCCCCCTCCTTTCGGCAAGGAAACCCCCGTTTTTTCACTTAATTCGGCCAATTTACTGACGAAAACATCTCGAGCTAAAATGGATGCCCCTGCNACTGCAAGATCTTCTTCAGCCTTATGACGTTGAATCAGCTCCAAGTCTCGACCCAGCTCCATTAAAGCATCTGCAACTGTGGACTTACTTCGAGCAAACTGATCACTAATGGCTAATTCAGGAGCCGGATTCATTTCTGACCGGCGTTCCATGAGGTTTTCNATGACTCGAGCATGCCCCCAAGCCAGTATTTTATTTACCGTACGCATTTTAGCATGCATTCGGTTATATGATTCTGGCCCGATCGGTACCACAGTCCAAATACAATTAGGCGTTGCTCGAATGATNTTCGCTAAATCAGCAATCCTCCTGTCACTGGTTACTCTTTTGGAATCCTTAATTCCCTGTTCCTGCCAATGCCTTACCACTGATTCATTTACATACACCCCAGCAACCACTAATGGCCCAAAAAAATCCCCCTTACCCGATTCATCAACTCCCAGCCGAGGCCGGACAAAATCCGGATTGATCTCTGCCTCGTACCCCAACCGTGCTTCCTTAAGAATTTCAGGCTCCAGAACAAACTCAACAAATTCTTNGGTTCCCTTGCCTTGCACTAAAAGTTTACCACTTGTGTAATAATTAACATTCAGCTTATCACGACGGCCTGCAAAATGCGTGTATGGAACCTCACGCATTTCAAAATCATGTGCCAAAAGATGTGACTCGAGCTGGGCGGCCTGCTCCTCCGTCAGTTTGGAGGCAAAGGAAGTTATCGGCTTATTTTCACCCATTACTTCAATATCATTAGCTCCACTTTCCGATATTCCACTGGATGGCTNTCTGATTGCAAAGAAATATAACCTTCCTTCAGGGACAAATTTNCGCCGTCAACNAGCTTTTTTGCATCTTCATCGCGGGGGTCATACTGAGGCTTAAAGTAACTCATTACTTCCTCACCGTTTACGAAGTGTTTGATACTTTCNCCCCCTTGAACTTCAACTTCCACTCTTACCCACTGATCTCCNCGAAATGTTTTNGATGTACTACTGAAACAATGNCGCGTCTGTAATTTNCCATCCATCACCACGTTGGTCCCGGGTGTACAAAGATTTGCGGTCGTACGATTGCCTTTTTCCTTACCTCCTAACAGCTGCACTTCAATAGAAACTGGAAAATCCTGATCTAATCTGATTGTTTTAGGATCTTGGCAATGCAACATTATGCCACTATTACGCCANGCCCAACCNGGGCCACCCTTGAGCTGATCTCCAACAAAACGATACTCAACTGCTATACGATAGNGGGATACCTTTAGTTTATGAAAGATATGGCCAAACTGTTCCCCAAATTCTTCGTACCCCTTGTAGCCGACCTTTAATAGGCCGTCCTCCACTCGAAAGGTATTTTTGAAATTCTTCCCTAACGNCTGACCTTTAATCTTAGGCGTCCAACCCTCCAAATTTTTCCCATTNAAAAGGGGCACCCACTCCGCAGACTTNGCAAACCCAGCCAACATTGTAAATACCATTACGGTGATTATTTTCTGAATAAATTGCATGCCTTTCTGTACACCAGTAGNGCTNATGAGCAAATGTAAAACGCTTTGACAAGNACCTCAGTCTCACTCAACGCTTTGTTCCGTGCCTGATAACNGTAAAGCNCGGCGTTTAACCTCCAAACTATTGGAGTGGTATGAAAAAAATGCCCGAGATTTACCATGGCGCAAAACCTTGCATCCTTATGGCATCTGGATATCAGAAATCATGTTGCAACAAACTCAAGTTGCAACAGTGATTCCTTATTGGAAAAGATGGATGCAAACTTTACCCACCATTCAAAAACTATCCCAAGCTAAACCTGAAAGAGTGCTCAAACTTTGGGAGGGCCTCGGCTACTATTCGCGTGCACGCAATCTGCAATTGGCCGCTAAACAAATTGTTACAAAATACCAGGGTGTTTTCCCAGAGAACCCCGCAGTCATTAGAAAGTTGCCCGGCATTGGCCCTTACACAACCGGAGCAATCAGTAGCATAGCCTTTGGCCTACCTGAACCCATTGTCGACGGTAATGTCACACGGATTCTGACACGCATTTTTGGGATAGACAAGAACCCGAAAGATAAAGCTACCCAAATAAAACTTTGGTCACTGGCCAAAACCTTAGTTTGTTCAACTAAAGATTGCTCATCACTCAACCAGTCACTCATGGAGTTGGGCGCTACGGTCTGCCACGTACGTCAGCCTGAATGCCATCACTGCCCAGTAATGCGCAGTTGCACCACAAAACGCAAAAACATGATCCATCTCATACCTGCAAAAGGAAAACCAACCCGTTATGAAGAAAAAGAAATCGAGGTGTATGTACTTTTTCGTAGAAGAAATTTACTCCTCCAAAAAAGACCTGATGGTTTAACTAACGCGGGATTCTGGGAACTACCCAACAATGAAATCGGACCAAAATTAAAAGTTGCCAACAAAAAAGAACCAATCGCGAAAATACGGCATAACATCACCAAATACCGAATACTGCTTAAGGCTTATACTACAAATTGTAATAAAAAAATAAAAGGTAAGTGGTGCAACGGATCAGACATTAGAAGACTGCCAATATCTGCTTCCCATCGAAAACTGATTACGGCTCTATCAGAGCAACACAAGGACTTCACTCAAATATTTACCTCTGGATCCCAAGATTAGGTAAAAATCAAACTAACGCTGACGCACTTCAATATCAGTAATGTTAAAATAATCCACCCGCCTGTCTTTACGAACACCATCAATATCCACCTGAACGATACAGTGATCTCCCTCGGTTTTAGACACACGATATAGAAGATATTCCTCGCCGGTACGAACCCGCATGAAAAGCTGTTCGGTCTGACCCTCGGGATTTAGTTTTAAAAAACGACCCAACTCAGTTTCCATAAATTTTTTATTAAATTTTATATTAGAATTATTATATGTAGCCAGAATCACAGGAGTTACCGCAGTAGATGGCGGTGGTGGAGGCGGTGGCGGCGAGGCTCCTCCGGGGGTCCCGATCATACCCGGCACCTGTATCGCTGGCATCCAGTCTACACACCCTTCAAACCAAGCAAGATCAGTTGGTAAAATCTGCCCACGCTTAAGGTATTCGCGAGCCTCTTCAATAGGATACGGTCCAAAAGCTTCGCCATCTCGAGTGAAATGCAGCAACATGAACAAGACATTGCTACCCTAATCCAAAGTTGGCAAACCGATTCGAGAATGGACATTTGTAAAACTTCTTGGTATATGATTGGCCATGAAGCCTCCTGTACTCATCGTATTACTCATGATGTGCCTGATGATCTCAACGGCATGTTCCTCAACACGAGCTCAAGGACATCATACTCGTGAACGCCTTGAAGACGGTACCCCTGAAGCTATGTTGACTGAAGTAGCAGTCCGACCGCTTAGCTTAGCTGGCAGTGCGTTGGGTGGTGCTATTTACGTCGTTTATTGGCCTTTTGCTAAGATTACAGGGGCTGACACTTCGTCGGTAAAACACGTACTAATCGACAAACCTTATGAGGCAACTTTCAATCGCCCGCTGGGTGCCCTCCGGCAACTAAGAGAATTGGATAGGGAGAACTAAACAATGGTGCTAATTTCACAAAACTCTCCTGAAGAGCCACCGACTATGGAGAAAAATAGAGAAATAGAAGACCAAGAATCAAATATCATTGAGACAGGATCGCGCCCCAGTGTACTGGCTATTCTTTGTGTTTTTTGTGCCTCCTTGGGTATGCTGTTTTTTCCGGCAGTAGCAGCCATTCCGATGGGTATCTACGCACTAAAGTATATTAATGAAAGGGAAGGCCGTTTAAGGGGTAGGCAAATGGCAGTCACCGGCTTATGCGTAGCTATTACCTCTATTTCCCTTTGGCTCGTGCTTTTTACCCTAACATGGGCAGGAGCTAAATTTTTCACAGCCATGATAGACCTGATTGGGGGAGCCTTTAAACTGGTAACTGCCCCTTTGGGTAACTAGGGGTTGGAAGGTTTGTTCATTTTCCAGAGGCAGGTGTATCGGTTTTTGAGTTGACCGATGACCGGTAGCTACCCGAAGAAGTCTGGCGAGCATCCAGCGGGTAATTGATGTCTCCAACA
>PBEJ01000038.1 GCA_002719595.1 Verrucomicrobiales bacterium | reverse complement strand
CCTGTATCTTTACGACCGGGAATACAATACAGAAATTAGCAAACTCAATACCGAGCGAAAGAAGTTTGCCAACAAAAAAGGCGACAAACACGCAGCTTCTGAATTGAAACGAATTGATGAACGAATAAAATTTTTCAAGAATGCCCTAAGCAAAAAAGCACTTGATGCAATGGCAAAAAAGGCCAGTGATATTCGCACCACCAAGCCGCAGGAGCCATTTATACGCGCACTCACCGAGCCCACCGGCACGCCGCCAGTAACACACGTGTTTTTCAGAGGAAATTTCGACCAACCCAAGGACGTAGTAAAACCCGCAGGGCTATCTGTAATCTCAGCTCCGATCATCAACAGTAACAACCCCGCACTACCCTCCACCGGCCGCCGCACGGCCTTCGCCACTCATCTCACAAGTGGCAAACACCCGCTTACCGCGAGGGTATTGGTAAACCGCTTTTGGCTGCACCATTTTGGAAGAGGAATTGTCGACACCCCCAGTGATTTTGGAAAACTCGGTGAACTACCGAGTCACCCCGAATTGCTTGATTGGCTCGCCACTGATTTCATGAAACACGGCTGGCAACTCAAGCGCCTGCACAAGCTTATTATGACCAGTCAGGCGTACCGTCAGGTTTCCACCAGAAATAAAAAACAAGACACGGTTGACCCGGACAATCGCCTGCTTGGCAGGATGAACATCCGGCGTATGGAAGCTGAGACTATCCGAGATGCAGTTCTTTCATTAAGTGAGAATTTAAACCTAAAATTGCATGGCAAGCCTGTTCCTGTGACCGAGAATGATGAAGGACAAGTCATTATTGGGTTAAACACAACAGATAGCGCAAATCGGCCAACGGGAAAAAAAATTGATATGAAAGGAGAACAATACCGAAGAAGTATTTATATCCAAGCCCGCCGCTCTCTTAAGTTATCCTTTCTTGACGCTTTTGATGCGCCAACTATGGAACCCAATTGCGCTAAGAGGCCAGTTTCAACCGTTGCCCCACAAGCGTTAATTTTCATGAATAATTCGTTCGTGATTGACCAAAGCAGAGCCATGGCAAAAAACCTTCAGGCAGCGGCAAAGGATGACTTAGATGCCCAACTCGCTACTGGCTGGGAGTATGCGTTCGGCTGCCATACCACACCCGAACAGCTCTCACAGTCGCGCGAATTCGTCCTTCGTCAAACCGCTCTCTTTAAAGAGCGTAAAGACAAGACCCCTGAACTCACTGCTCTGTCCAATTACTGTCAGGCTTTAATGAGTTCTAATCGTTTCGTTTATGTCTACTGACAACTACATTTTGAGGTCCAGCCGAAGACATTTTCTTGCCCAGAATGCAATGGGAATAGGTAGTCTGGCCCTAGCTTGGCTATTAAAACGTGAAGGTTTAATGGCCAGCCCTGCTAAACCTGATCTAGGGGCAAACACACATAGTTTGACACCCAAAAAACCACATCACCAACCACGAGCCCAGGCAATGGTTTCATTTTTTATGCAGGGTGGGCCGAGTCAAATGGATTTGTGCGACCCCAAGCCAATGCTCAACAAATGGGCCGGAAAAGATTTTCCAGAAAAGATCAAGTACGACAATGCTGCACAAGCCAGCAGCAAAGTCATGCCCAGCGCGTGGACCTTTAAAAAGTATGGCCAATGCGGCATGGACTTTTCGTCATTGTTGCCGGGCTTCAGTGAAATTGCTGATGAAATCTGCCTGATTCGCAGCATGCACACCGGCGTTAACAATCACGGCCAATCTATTCATGCTCTTAACAGCGGACGGACCATTGCCGGACGACCTGCTTTAGGAAGTTGGCTTAGTTATGGACTCGGAAGTGAAAACCAAAATTTACCTGCCTACATGGTGCTCCGTGATCCTTCTAGCCTGCCTGTATTGGGCACATTCAATTGGTCAGCCGGCTGGTTACCCAGTTTGTTTCAAGGGACCATGGTGCGCGCAAAGGAACCACGCATTTTAAATCTGACTTCTCCTTCTCACCTCCAAGGAAAGCCGCAAGACAATTTCCTGAATTTCCTGGGAGCAATAAACAAACAAGCCGTAAACTCCGGCGAATCAGAATTGGAAGCGCGGATCGCCAGCTTCGAGCTAGCGGCAAGAATGCAAACAACCGCCGCAAAAATAATGGACGTTTCAGGTGAAAGTGAAGCTACCAAGAAATTGTATGGTTTGGATATGGATGAAACCAGAGAATTTGGCACTCGCTGTCTGATAGCCAGAAGACTCATTGAGCAAGGAGTACGATTTGTCCAAGTCTTCACAAGAAACCAATACTGGGACCACCATGGCAACATCAAAAACTCACTACCTATTTCTTGTAAAAAAATTGATCGACCCATTGCCGCTTTAGTAAAAGACCTGCAAAGCCGTGGTCTACTCGAAAGTACCGTTGTTCACTGGGGGGGTGAGATGGGGCGGCTACCGGTTGTACAAAATGAAAAAAACCCCGGCCGCGATCATAATACCTATGGATTCTCGATGTGGGTGGCAGGTGGAGGCTTCAAATCGGGTCATATCCATGGAGCCACTGACGAATGGGGTCACCGCGCGATCGAAGGCACTGTGAATCATTTTGATTACCACGCCACCCTTCTCCACTTATTCGGTCTTGACCACGAAAAATTGACTTTTAAGCGAGCAGGACAGGAGAAAACGCTTACCGATGGCCAAAAAGCGCGTGTGGTAAAAGAGATTTTAGCATGAACGTGTTTTACCTCAGCTATACATACCGCCAATTCNGCCTTGACCACGAACAACTCAGCTANCAGCACGGCGGTTGGCCGCAGAAACTTACAAATGNTCGCGATGCTCGGNTAGTGGAAGAAATTATTTCNNAATCAAATTTTTTCACCGGAATAAACGGTAACTCTNGAGCCATCGGAAAAAACCATCGTGTCCGGTTTTCCAGCAAGAGTTTCTGCCCATTCATTCCCGTATAACCTCTGAACGTTCAGATCATAACGTTCCAAGTCAACCGAACGCGCCTGCCAAACGGGATGTTCAACTCGATATTCCATTGAATCATTATTTTTCTGAGTGTTGTAGCCCCAATAATGTTCCGTAATAAAGAGTTCCATTTCATTCTGTTTNCGCCAAGGCCCCTTTGCCTTCACCCCAATACCTTGCCAATNAGAATCTGTCTGNACCTCATACAAAGCTCCTGATTCGTTCACTGTTTGGCGCATAGGCAGAGCCTCATAGGGCTCATTGTATATTGAACGTGCCACCCATTTAACCAACCTATGAGGTGTTAGTTCCTGAACAAAAACAACCCCTCGCCTTAATTCACCTTGTATTTCGCGTTTAACGTAAAAGCGTAGGTTAATCTCAGGAAAGTTACGGTATCCAANAGCTGGCAAACCCTTTACCGACATATCGAGAAACCGGAATCCAACCAAACTTGCCCAACAGTCCCCATCCCATCTATCTAGCTCAACACCGGTAGGCAAATATGAATTCAACAAGCTCTCATCCACTCGCCAATTTAAAAGCACCAAATCTCGCCAAGCAGCGGTTAAAAATGGCTTTGCCATAAAAAATTTTAGCACAAGAGGTCAAAAATCCAAAACGTTTGCCCTCAAGATTCAGGTCGATACACTGAACGCAGTGACCAAAGATTCGAACAAAACAGCTTCCCCGCGTATTATCAGCTATTTGTGCCCTCTATATGGTATTTTCACCATTGATGGAGGAATCGCGAAGAAATGTATACTCATCGTCCTGATGATTGCGCAACTGGTGCCGTGCCTTTTAGTAATGGGCAAGATCGGCTGGATACGGCTGGACTGGGACGGACGCGGTCATCCAAGCGAACTGCTTTGGGTCAACGCAGGTCTCACTACTGCAAGCTGGGCCAAGTCCAATCAGAAGCCAAATAAAAGTGATCCGGCTTTATGGCCCGGCTACCGTGGCTCAAAACGTAATGGGATCTATACCGGCCCTGCTGTTAAACAATACGGAGAAGCTAAAGAGAGGATTTCCTTTCCAGAAATATGGAGAACCTCTGTCGGTGGCGGCCATTCATCCATGACTATCGCTAGAGGCCGCCTATTTACCGTAGAACAATGGAAAGACGGCGAATGTATAACCTGCTACAATCTTCAGGATGGACGTGGTCTGTGGAGCTATCAATACAATGCAAACTTCAGGGATAACTTCGGAAATATGGGAGGAGCAGGCCCTCGCTCTGCTCCCACATGGGATGAGGAAAAACTCTATGTAGCAGGAGCAGAAGGCGAGTTCACTTGTTTGGATGCAAACAATGGCAAAGTCATCTGGAGCATGAATATTTTTGATAAATTTGGCACTCGAAATCTGGACTTTGGGATGTGCGCTTCACCGCTCATAATTGACGAAAAGGTAATCATCATAGGGGGAGCACGAGCTGGAAAAGCTAGAGACACGGTCTTCGCTATGAACAAATTATCTGGGGAAACAATCTGGAAAACTGAGGCTGAAAAACAGGCGTACGTTTCCCCCATGATGGTTACCTTGGCAGGTAAAAAACAAATTCTTATCGGAGCCGGGAGGGAATTTCAGGGGCTATCAATTGAAACAGGTAAAATTATATGGAGTACGAAGTGGAGTGTTAGTTACGACAACAACATCGCGCAACCGATCGTAATTGATCAAAACCATGTGTTTGTGAGCAGTGGCTACGGAAAAGGTTGTGGGCTCATTGAAATCACAGAAAACCAAGGTGCATACACTGCAAAACTACTTTGGGAGAACAAAAATCTGAAAAATAAATTTACCAGTTCAGTACTATATCAGGATCACATCTATGGACTGGATGACAGTGGTTCCGATAATGCTGCCCATCTTGTTTGCCTGAAGGCCAGGACCGGTGAAACAATTTGGCGCGGAGACAACTATGGTCATGGCCAACTGCTATTGGCCCAAAACCAACTAGTAATCCAATGTGAAAACGGGGATGTGGCCATGGTGAAAGCCACGCCTGAATCCCACCAGTTACTTGATCGATTTCCCGTCCTCAAAGGGAAAACCTGGAATAATCCCGCTCTTGCTGGAGGGCGACTATACGTACGCAATGATCAAGAGATGGTATGCATTGATGTATCTGAACAAACCAACTCTAAAAAATCTCTGGTTTCCTCCAATAGACGTCTTAGCCCTCTCCCGGATGTTTTAACTATTCTATTAACCGGATTTTTACTCACCAACGGTATCGGAGCCACCTGTCTTGGTCTAATTTCGATACGAGAATAAAACACCTTCCGCATTTTCCAAACGCCAATCGGTAGAACGAATCGTCAAACGCAGACCACCAACTTCTCTTACGCTAAAAACCGGCACTCCAGTCCGCCTTAAACTTTCAAGCCATTGCTTCGGCGCGCGCTCAACTACCGGAAAATCACAATCCTGAACTACTATTACTTTCGGGAGTATTAATCTAAGAAATGCTGGATCGACAGGTAAACTCCGGTCAGGCATCGAAAGCACCAGTATATCCGACTCTAACTCTGCTTGACGATGGACTAATGCCTGTCGTCCATTATTGCCCAAATCTGACAACAATAGAACCTTCAAGGCAGAAAACTTTCCCTTAAGCACCAGAGCATCATCTGAACTGCGCGGAAAATCATCATCAGTAGACGGATGCAATACCAGCCAAGGCCCAATCTCATCNCCTGCAACCACTTCCTGTATATTCACCTTACTAGCNAGATTAATAGTGTCTTTATAAACTGAAGAATTACTTTTTGCCCGGCTGATATATACCTTTTTTAATTGATGCATTTCGACCAAAGCACCCAGCCCTCCTGCATGATGCTTTACTGAATGCGTCACCACACATTCCGCTTTTGAATCCAAACCACGCAGATGACGCTGGCGCTGAACAACAAATTCCGCGCACCTTTTATCTCCACAATCGATCAACATCTCATCTCCACCTTCGACGTGAATGACAGGACCGCCAGGAAGAAATGTCATTCGTATTTCTGACCGATCTGACTTCCACGACCAAATCAATAAAATTGCAAACACTCCAACTCCAAAAAGCTCCCAACGCCTTACCGGTNTCTTAAATAACCACCGCNATCCCATGCCAAAGAACANCCCGTACCAGCAAAATAGCANCCACAATTCTGGAGAACGAACATATTGCCAAGCTCCAGGCAAGCTCGCNGCCCATTGGCTTAAACTCATCATAGCCCTCATGAAAACCCACGCTGAATTATTAAAAACCACTGAAACAGACTCGGCCCAAAGCCCAAAAAAAAGACTCCCCATACAACTTGCTAAAGCCGGCATCGCGCACAAAACCACTGGAACGTTTATTATCAAGGCCACTGGATTAAATATATTGAAGTGATGGGCAATCATTGGCACAGATGACAACCAAGCCCCTAAGGAAACCGCAAATGCTCCAACCAACCAACAAAAAGGCTTGTAAAGGCATCGGCGCCACCAAGGCCATAGTGACTGTGGCAAATAATCATCTGAACGAACAACAGACTGCAGCCACTCAGCCACCGGAGGAACAGTGAGTGCGAGGCTAATCACCACAGCAAAAGACAACTGAAAACTGGCTCTGAACAACTGATGCGGGTCCCACAAAAGAATAAGCAGTGCCGCAAGTCCTAACGAATTTAGCACGTTTACTGGCCGTTTAATCACCCATGAGCTAAGCAGAATACTCACCATCAACGTAGCTCTAACAGCTGATGGTTGCCAACCAGTAGCCCCCGCATAAAACCACAGTAAGGGAATGACAATAACACTCGAACACCGACGGTTTAATCTCATTACCCGCAATAACGCCATAAGTATTCCTGTAACCAAAGCAACGTGTAGCCCGGAAATTGCAAAAAGATGCATCGTCCCCGATCGCATAAAGGATTCTGCCGATTCACCGGTTAACCCCACACGCCATCCAAGTGACATCGCCCACATGAGCTCCAAAGCAGGGTCTCCTTGAGGCAGGCCAAGAGNTAAAGTAGAACAGCCCCANTTACGAAANCGCTCACTCCAAGTTAAAGAGACGGACTCTGGGGTCACCGCCCACTTTGAGAAATCATCAGTTTGCAACTCGCGATATATACCTCTTCTAGCCAAATGCTTACGACGATCGTAAAAATCAGGTGAGATAGCTGAAGCCGGCTGACAAAGCACTCCATCAACCTCAATTTGTTTTCCGAAACTGTAAGTCGGTGCAAGTTCGCTGTTAGAAATAATAGAAATCTTTCCTGAAGCCGAATGCCAATCTTCATTAAGGCGAATAGAACTCAGATTCACCTGCAAATAGGTTCTATGTTCAGATCCCACTCTTCGCAATTCTGGCGGGGATACAATTCTACCTCGTACAGAAGCGTTTATGGCTTCCTCAGGTGCAATCAAACGCAAATCATTTGATGAATGCCCTTGCGTTTCCACCGCAATACGTAGTGCCCCAACTAAAAATAAAGAGCAGACCAAAGCCCCGAATCTAGCCCAACCACATAATTCGCTCCACCTGTAGATAGAGCCCCATAAAACACCGCTATTTGATTCACAAGCTGTGGAACAAAAAACTTTAATTACGTGAAAAAATAAAGCTGACAGGCATACGAAGAACACCATAGAGGCCAAAATTTCGACGGGAACCTCAAGTAAATCCCCAATCCAAATACCCACAAGATACAGCACAGCCATAATCAAAGCGGGATACTTCACATATAAAATTCTAACATTAAGGATGGGATTGGCAAGCTGGCGGAATTTGCGTAGCTTCCTGATGTGCTCAAGCTAGGAGTAAATATCGATCATGTAGCAACGTTGCGTGAAGCACGATATCGCGGACAAAAATCAGGTGAACCTTGCCCTGTAAAAGCAGCATTAACTTGCGAAGCAGCTGGAGCACATGGCATCACAGCACATTTACGGGAAGACCGACGCCATATTCAAGATCACGACGTGAGAGCATTGCGCCGTAAGATTAATACCCGGCTAAACTTCGAAATGTCCATCACCCCAGAAATT
The DNA here is from genome assembly GCA_002719595.1 of Verrucomicrobiales bacterium. Classification (GTDB taxonomy): domain Bacteria; phylum Verrucomicrobiota; class Verrucomicrobiia; order Limisphaerales; family UBA1100; genus UBA1100. The sequence goes on along the minus strand of PBEJ01000038.1, from coordinate 37,572 downwards.
GTTCGCTTTGCTCTAAAATTNAGACCGGATATTGTCTGCCTAGTCCCTGAGAAACGACAGGAAGTAACCACCGAAGGAGGGCTAGAAGTATCCAGAAAATTAAGCCCAATAAAAAGAGTCTGCTCTCAAATGCACAAGGCAAAGATCGAGGTAAGCCTATTCATCGACCCCGACATACAGCAAATCAATGCCGCGGCCAATACTGGCGCACAATTTATCGAACTACATACCGGCTCTTTTGCCGAACATTTTAACAATGCCAGAACCCGCCAACGGGAACTTAACCGACTGATTACCGCAGCAACCCATGCGCATTCACTCGGGCTACGTGTAAACGCCGGGCACGGACTAAACTACGAAAACCTTAAATCACTTCACAAGGTTCCGCATCTAGAGGAACTAAACATCGGTCATAGTATAATCAGCAAATCGGTGGAAACGGGACTATCTAAAGCCGTTAAAGAAATGCTTCGGCTAATGAAAGGATACCAGCACTAAATGATCTACGGCACTGGCATTGATATTGTCGATGTAGATCGTATTGACCAAGCGTATCAACGCTGGGGAGAAAAATTCCCAAAAAAATTTCTTCGGGAAGAAGAAATCAAGTACTGCATGAAACAAAGTAATCCTTTACCGAGTATTGCTGCCAGATTTGCAGGCAAAGAAGCCATCAGCAAGGCTTTTGGAACAGGCATCGGCACCAAACTGAAGTGGCATGATCTGGAAATCATCCATAACAAGCATACTCGCCCAACCGTAAAATTGCATGGTAAAGCAATTGATCTTTTAATGGACCTCGGAGGGAAAAAGGCCCACATCAGCCTGACCCACACTAAAGGCCAAGCCGCAGCCCTCGCAATAATCGAATCTTAACTCAAGCCTCATACAATGCTCCGATGACATGACGGAGCATGGATTCAATAAATTGCTGCCTGGGTTTGTCTTCAATCTTGAGACCCTTTTCATCTACCAGATAGAAACTATCTGATGCTCCTCCTTTTGCAGTATTTACGCGAGCTAACTCAATGGATAAACCCATGGTAGTAAGTGTATGAGTCACCGCATATAGGAGACCTATGCGATCCTCTGCCTCCAAATCTAAAACGGTGAATTCATCACTGGACCGATTATCAAAATATATACGAGTTGGGAGACGCTCACCACTGGCTGACGTATATTCAACTGCAGATTCCGGAAGCTCAGAAAAATCAAGATCGAGATCGTTTTCTGCCTTGAGCACTTCCCTTAGGCGTTCAGTACACTTTTTTCGCATCTCGGAATCCGGAACCTTTCCAGTTCTTGCATCAGTAATGAAAAACCGGTCCATCACGATAGAATCTTCACGAGTGAAAATTTGCGCGCTAAGAATATTAAATCCACATTCGGCAAATACCCCCGTGACTCGACCGAAAAGTCCNGGCCGATCCCAAGTGCATAATTCAAAACTGGAATAACCTCGGTTCAGATCACGCTCCCAATCTACCGCCGGCTCCAGCATTCGGTCATTAAACAAGATTTGAAATTTTAANAACTCATGCACCAGCCTAATATCTGCTACAATNTCATCAGATGGAATTGCCCGAAAGTATCGAANCGGCAAATTNTNAAAATGAGCCTCNACCTCTTCACTGGAAACCTGACCATCGAGTAATTTAAGAATCTCCACCTGAAGTTCGTCNCGGTGCTGGTTTTCAGCTTTGCTCCCCTCTGGATCCTCCCGAAAGAAGGAATGACTCTTCCAATATAANGTCCATTGAGCTGTCTCCTTGAATCCGTTCCACAAATTATCAGCTGTNCCCAAAGAATCAGCCAGAGTGTGCAACATAAGAAGATTTAAATTTTCTTCATTNCCNANNGCNTCAGCAAATTGCCGCACTACNAACGGATCCTCTAGATCTCTCCTTTGAGCAACCTGAACCATCAGCAAATGATAACGTATGATCTTCAACAAGCTATCAGTCGCCGACTCATCCAGCCCCAAACGATCCGCCACATGGTCAGCCACCCGCTCACTCTCCCGTTCGTGATGGTCGCTCTCAAACCCTTTGCCTGCATCATGCAACAAAAGGGCCAAATATAGGATAGATGGGCGAGCAATCTCCTCAAATACTTCCCTGTATTTTTTGTATTCATCCCATTTTCCGTCCCATAATCCATCNAGTTTTTCAATACATACAAGCGTATGCTCGTCCACCGTATACTGGTGGAAGAATTCATGTTGAACCAAGCAAGTAAGGCGCGCAAATTCAGGCAGATACCTGCCAAGGATATCCAATTCGTGCATCCTNCGTAGAATATGACCTACAGCNCCNGGCTGACTTATTATCTCATGAAAGGTTTCATGAACGTGTTGGTCCATGCGTAATTTACGATCCATCATCCATGCAGAATCGCGAATAAGCTGTTCNAAATCCGGATGCATACGNACNCTNTGACGNTGCATCAATAAAAACACCCGCATCAATTTACGGGGTTGCTCTTTGAAGACTCCTCGCCTNACATAACTTATCTCNCCATCAATAATNCTGAATCCATCAATAATCTGCTCTTTACNCCCACTTACCCATCTACCAATAGCCTGCTGCCAACGAGGTCGGGGAACAATTGCCAATCGTCTCTCAATGGAACGAACGATTAAATCAATATTTCTGGCATGCCTGTAGTAATCACCCATGAATGCCTCCAATCGTTTTGCCGGAGAACGATTGGTATAACCTAAACGCCAGGCTACCTTCGGCTGAACCGCCTTAATCAAGACATCGGCGGCACGTTCAAGCTGGTAGTGCAACTCGGTTCTCGCCCTTAAAAGAAACGAATACGCAGCCTCAAGCTTTTCTGCATCTGGNTTNCTAATCTGTCCTTCTGTTTCCAGATCCTCGATAAGATGGANACCACACTTAAAATGCATCATCCATTTTAAGTTTTGGTAATCCCTCAAGCCCCCGCAACCATTCTTAACATTAGGCTCCTGCATTGTGACTGATCCTCCAAACTTCTCACGACGCGCAGACTGATCTTCAATGCGCATGGCCAAATATTCTTCAACATNGGAATCAACACACCTGANCTGCACTTGCCTTTTCATTTCTTCAAANAGGATATTGTNCCCAGCGACCAAACGTGATTCGATCAATGCGGTTTTTGATTGCATNTCCTTGTTTGCCTCTTTCACACAATCACTCACCCGTCTAACCGANTGACCAATCTTCAGGCCTAAATCCCAAAGAGAGTAGAGAACTGCATCAATTACATTTTGAAGATATTCATCGGGATTTTTTCCACTAAGCAGTCGATCTTCGCANAAAAACTGAATATCGATATCGCTTTGAGGGTTAAGCTCAGCTCGGCCATATCCACCAACAGCTATCACCGTCATTACGGGTCGCTTNCNGAAATTTTTAGTCGTAGCAATNTGAAGAGCAGCCTCAAAAAGATGCTCAATAATTGAATCAATAACTACTGCGCGGGCAAAACACACCTCTCTACCAAGCCCGCCACTCCGGTGCATATCCTTCAACAGAGCCGACTCGTTCNTCAGATATCGCTTAAATCGAGCCAACTCTCCTGCGGGAGCCACACCCTCTGGTAGCGACAAATCCACTTTTGCCCTATTTCGTATTTGTTCTGCCACCGATGACACAACACGTGGGTATCGTAAATTTGCGTCTATCAAAAGACAAATAAGCAGGGCTTGCCTCAGTAATCTCTCACGGCTAACGTGCAGCGATGCATCCAGTTGCCTTCGACATCGGCGGAGTCACAGTTCATTGGTACGGCATTATGCTGGCCGCNGGNTTNATGATCGGCATGTGGACTGCAGGTAGGAGAGGGGTAAAAATAGGGCTGAACGCCGAGGATATTTCCAATNTGATGCTTTGGATGTTCATTGGAGGNATTGCNGGAGCCAAATTACTTTTTGTTATCAACCACTGGGGCGAACAACAATCCATCAAAGAATTATTTCTTCAANGGTCCGGCATGGTTTTTCACGGGGCCATGATTGGTACTTTTATTGCTGTTTTTCTATTCACCCGAAAAACAAAAATGCCGCTTTGGCCAACATTTGATAGTTTGGCCCCGAGTTTTGCTCTAGGCCATGTTTTCGGACGCATTGGCTGCTTTATGACGGGTTGTTGCTACGGTCAAAAATGNGATTTGCCNTGGGCAGTTCAATTTCCTGAAAACCACGGAACCCACCCTGATCAAATACACCCAACTCAAATTTATGAGAGCCTGCTAAACCTGACCCTCTATGGAACCTTGGCTTGGATATTTCGCAACCGCANATTTAATGGACAAGTAATTGCTTACTATTTAATAGGNTATGCCATTCTACGTTTTGGCGTGGAGTTTTTACGAGCTGACGGTCGTGGTCATCTTTGGTTTGGAACACTTACCTCTGGCCAGGGTATTAGTTTAATCTTACTTATAAGCGGAATTGTTTTATGCCGTTTACTATCCAGCCGAGAGAAACTTGAACCGGTCATCTCTAAAGAGGCCGATAAACTCTCATGATCCGTAGTGAAAAACTACTGGTAAACATTTCACAGCCCAAAACACGGTTGGATAAATTTCTACAGAAAGAGTTTTCGGACACATCCCGCGCCACCTTTCAAAGATTTATTCAGAATGGGGATGTCCTTGTGAATGGNCAAANAGTAAAACCCACCCATCAACCGCGTCTTGGNGAAGAAATAGTTATTGTCTGGCCACAGCCCGAGCCAGCTGAAGCAATTGCCCAAAACATTCCTCTAGACCTACTTTTTGAAGATCAACATCTACTGGTAATCAACAAACCCCCCGGCCTTGTGGTTCATCCAGCCGCGGGCCATAAACAGGGAACTCTAGTAAACGCCCTTCTCCATTATTGTCACGGGCAATTAAGTGGAGTAGGTGGCGTAGCCCGNCCAGGAATAGTCCACCGGCTGGATAAAGATACCAGCGGATGTCTGATCGTCGCTAAGAATGATTCAACGCACCTTGCGCTTTCTGCTCAGTTTGCAAAACGTGAAACCACCAAGACTTATCAGGCGCTAGTGTGCGGGCGATTACCCAANNAGCAAATAACCGTGAAGGCACCTATTGGAAGACATCCAGTGCAACGTAAAAAGATGTCGGTTATCAAAAATGGACGACCATCACATACCGATTTCCAGATCCTAGAGATTTTAAATGAATCTTCACTGGTNGAAGCTATTTTGCATACAGGTCGCACTCATCAAATTCGAGTACATCTACAACATTTGNAATCCCCTTTAATCGGGGATTCTGTTTATGCAAACAAACACACGCGCACTTTCGCCCAAAGGACCGGCTATCAAGCTCCACGTCAAATGCTTCACGCAAAGGCTCTCAGCTTTATCCATCCAATATCTCAGAAAAAAATAAATATTGAAGCNCCTCTTCCAGAAGACTTTGTAAATGCTCTAAATTACCTAAAAACTGGGAATTAAGTCGGTACTTGGCTGTTTTCTGCTTTCACAGCCCCCACCCCTAGGCTATTCTCCGCGCCCCTCTTATGGCAAAACTCACCGTCAAAGATTTGGAATTACAGGGTAAACGGGTGTTTACCCGTGTGGACTTTAACGTCCCGATGGCTGAACAAGATGGATTGATGGTTATTAATGACGATACCCGCATCTGTGCAACCCTACCNACAATTAGGGTAATGATTGAGAAAGGGGCCAAAGTTATTTTAGCCGCACACCTGGGTCGNCCCAAAGGTAAACGGGTTGAATCCATGAGCCTGCGTCCTGTCGCAGAGAAACTCGCTGAATTAATCGGTCAAAAAGTAGACTTCTGCGATGAATGCATAGGTGATTCAGCTGAAAAAGCTATAAAACAGCTCAAAGATGGGAATTTACTCCTNCTAGAAAACGTTCGTTATCACGCTGAAGAAGAGGCCAATGATCCAGAGTTTGCGGAGCAACTTGCTACTCATGTTGACATNTACGTGAANGACGCATTTGGCGCCGCACACCGCGCACATGCCTCTACTGATGGTATCGCGAGAGTAATAACTGCTCGAGGTGGACAGTGTGCCGCAGGCTTATTAATGGANCGTGAGCTNCAGTTTTTAGGGGACGAACTTGAAAAACCTGAAAGACCGTTTGTTGTAATCCTTGGTGGAGCCAAGGTATCTGACAAAATCAAGGTAATTGACCGCCTACTGGAGAAAGCTGATGCCATCTTAATCGGTGGTGCCATGGCTTACACCTTCAAATTGGCAAATGGATTATCTGTGGGAAAATCCCTTGTAGAACCGGACATGGTTAACATCGCTCAATCTGCACTTGATAAGGCTGCCNAGAAGAAGGTCAATTTCCTGCTTCCCACAGATAATGTCGTCGCTGAACCAACAGAAGTAGACGGTAAATTCGCCTTCGGTAATCACCGCGTTAACAATAACGAAAATATTCCTGATGAATTGGAAGGTGTGGACATCGGGCCAAAATCTGCCGAAAGCTTCAACACGGTCATTAAAGAAGCAAAAACGATTTTGTGGAATGGCCCGATGGGCATCTTTGAGGATCCACGCTTCGCCGAAGGAACCTTTTCTGTAGCCAAGGCTGTTTGTGAAGCAACAGCCAATGGCGCAAAGAGCATCATCGGAGGTGGCGATAGCGTGAAAGCACTAAACTCGGCGGGGATTAGTGACCAAGTTACATTTATGAGTACAGGTGGCGGGGCCAGCTTGGAATTCCTCGAAGGCAAGGAGCTGCCTGGGGTATCAGCTCTTACCGGAAAGTAAATTTTACATGAATAAAGAACGTAAACTGATCATTGCAGGAAACTGGAAAATGAATAAGACCGTGACTGAAGCCACGGACTTGGTAGCAGCATTGGATCGAGATCTNGGCGCTCAAACTGAGGTGGATGTGGTGGTTTGCCCTCCGTTCACTGCTCTAGATGCGGTATCTAAGCTGCTTAAAAATAGCCTGATTAAGGTAGGTGCACAGAATATGAGTGAAAAGGGTTACGGGGCATTCACCGGTGAAATCAACGCCGGCATGCTGCGCGATCTTCGGGTACATTATGTTATTTTAGGCCACTCTGAACGCCGCGAGTACCAAAAAGAGACCAATGCCTTGATCAATACCAAAACCAAGGCTGCTTTGGCGGCAGATCTTAAACCAATAGTGTGCGTGGGTGAAACCCTTGAACAACGGGAGGCAAATGATACTGAATCAGTCGTTGGTGAACAGATTGCAGGTAGCCTATCCGGATTAAAGGCCGAACAGATCAAGGACACCATAATCGCTTATGAACCCGTCTGGGCCATTGGCACNGGAAAAACAGCTAGTTCTGAGCAGGCACAGGAAGTTCATGCCTATATTCGAGGCGAAATCGCAAAAATACACGGGCCAGAAACCGCTCAAACCGTGCGGATTCAATATGGTGGAAGCGTCAAACCCGAAAATGCACAGGAACTATTAAGCCAACCGGATATAGATGGAGCACTGGTTGGCGGAGCCAGCCTTGAATCTCGCGGATTTTCTGACATAATCAACAGCACTCGCAACTGAATATAATCATGGAAGCTTTAATCGACAATCTTGCCTCTTTATTACTGTTCCTTAAACCCTTTTTCACAGTAATACTGTTTCTTAACTCCCTATTCTTAGTTCTATTAGTGCTGGTGCAACTGCCTAAGAAAGAAGCTGGGCTTGGCACAGCTTTTGGCGGAGGGACCACTGACGCGCTCTTTGGGGCGGGAGCAGGAAATGTCCTAACTAAACTTACCAAGTGGAATGCGGGAATTTTCCTATTCTTGTGTCTTTTCCTATCCATGCCTTTCATGACACCAAAAAACTTAAGTGAAACACTCGGACAAAATGAAGAGTCAAACACTCAAACTACCCCCTCTCCTGCAAACAGCCAAAATCTNCCGCAGGTTCCTACTACTGAAAANCCANCCGAACCACAAAAACCCGTAGCCCCAACAAACGCATCAAACGCGCCTTCCTCCGCCACTACTCCCAAAGAAGGCGAGTAGCCCGTCAAGTCTCTCGACTGCGAATAAACTCTGTGCTGTCTCGCGGTACGGCAGCTATGAGATTTTTGGTGTATTCATCAGTCGGATTAGCGTAAACATCCTCAGCCTCTCCCTGTTCAACGATTTTACCTTCACGCATCACGGCAATGGTGTCGGCCATAAACTTCACCACGCTTAGATCATGACTAATAAATATATACGTAAGACTACGCTTACCCTGCAACTGCTTAAGCAGATTCAAAACCTGTGCCTGAACTGAAACATCCATGGCACTCACAGCTTCATCGCATACAATGAACTCAGGTTCGAGTGCCAAAGCCCGAGCCACACAAATGCGCTGACGCTGACCTCCTGAAAATTCATGAGGGTAACGCCTCAAAAAATGCGACTCCAACCCAACTTCTTCGAGTAACGAAACAACTCTGTCACGCCGATCCTTATCGGTGCCAATTTGGTGAACNGCCATCGGCTCAGATAGCGCCTGTTCAATTGTGAGACGGGGATTTAATGAAGAATATGGATCTTGGAAAACAATTTGCATTTGCTTCCGGTAAGGAAGCATTGCCGTGGCATCGAATCCTGTAATCTCTACTCCATTAAATTTCACTACCCCACTGGNGGGATTAACCAAGTTTAAAATTGACCGGCCAGCAGTAGTCTTGCCGCATCCCGATTCCCCAACCAATCCCAAAGTGCTACCTCTAGGGACAGAAAAACTAATGCCATCCACCGCTTTAACCCAACCTTCTGGACCAGCAAAAATGCCTCTTCGCTCTGGGAAATGCACCTTAAGATTTTCNACTTCAAGAATGAGATCTGCTTCATCAATTTTCCGAGATACAACCCGCTGCATTGCTTCTATTCGATCGACTGCTCCAGGCTTTTCACTTAACTCGAACTGGCCAGCCACCTCATTTTCTTCAAGGTAATCAGAAACGGTAGGCAGCACCTTAAAGGTGGACTCCAGACGCGGTCTACACGCTAAAAGCCCTTTAGTATAAGGATGCTGAGGATGCTCAAATATCGATAAGACCCCCCCCTGTTCTACGACTTTTCCTCGGTACATTACGACCACCTGATTTGCAAGTTCAGCGATAACACCCAGGTCATGCGTAATAAATATCACTGAAACATCTAGGTCATCCTGCAACTCCTTAAGCAATCTCAGAATTTGCGCTTGGACAGTTACATCAAGGGCTGTTGTAGGTTCATCAGCAATCAGCACTTCAGGTTTAGTAATTAAAGCCATCGCAATCATTACCCTTTGACGCATGCCTCCTGAAAATTCGTGTGGATAGGAATGAATTCGCTTCTGAGCATCATCAATTCCCACCTTCTCCAACATTTCAATAGCTCGTGATATAGCGTCTGGGTAGCCAATCTCAGGTTCATGAATTGTAAGAGGCTCTATTAACTGCTCTGATATGCGCAAATAAGGATTCAATGAAGTCATTGGATCTTGGAAAATCATCGCAATCCGTTTGCCTCGTAACGCCCGCAACATCGACTTGTCAGCATNCAGAAGATCTTTACCGTCGAATATTGCTNTCCCATCTTCAATTTTACCCGGTGGCTGCGGCACCAAACCCATTAAGGAATGAACTGTTACAGATTTNCCTGANCCAGATTCACCCACAATACCCAAAACCTCGCCNTTATTAAGAGANAACGAGATATCATCGACCGCCTTCACGACCCCATTACGGGTATGAAAGTAAGTCTTAAGATTTTCTACTTTAAGATAAGACATCCGTTAATCCTTTGAAACGCGAACATCCAGCGCATCTCTTAATCCATCTCCCAGAAAATTTAATGAGAACAAGGTAAGAGCCAGTACCATTCCCGGAAATAGCATTAGCCAGTAGTACTCCTCTAACACCTTGGAACCATCTCTAATCAACAAGCCCCAAGAACTCATTGGAGGTTGAACTCCAAGACCCAAAAAACTCAGAAATGCTTCGAGCAGCATGACGACTGGAATAGTCAAAGTGGTATATACAATGACCGGCCCAAGACAATTAGGAATTATATGACGAAGAACTATGCGCCATTGTGGAATACCCAGAGCAATGGCTGCCTCAACAAACTCCTGTTTACGCAGCGATAAAACCTGACCGCGCACAATACGTGACATGGTTAGCCACTCCACGGCTCCTATGGCCAAAAATAAATTCCAAATATTCCGTTCAAAGATGACAGTCAAAAGAATGACAAAAATAGTAAAAGGTAAGGCATAGAGAATATCAACAAATCTCATCATTATATCATCCACCCTTCCTCCAAAAAATCCCGCAATTGCTCCAAATAGAACCCCTATTGTGAGAGAAACCGCTGTCGCACAAAGCCCAACCATCAATGAGATTCGGCCGCCATAAAGAATACGTGTAAATAGATCACGACCTAATTCATCAGTTCCCAGAAAATGCCCTCTTGACCGAAGTAGAATGAAACTGGCCTGCGTTGGTTTATCTTCATCAATCTCAAAACCATTCTCTGTTATGGTAAACGCAGTCAGGTTTGTATAACCCCTCTGTTGGGCAACCCACACTGAAAGCCCGTAATCAGCTGGATCAATTTGCTGATGTAATAATTTCGAGTCGGTCGGCATAATACCCACCTCACCTTCATACCCTTTGGCCAAAACAAGAGCACGCTCTTGAGTGCAGGTCCCAAAAACCAATTGATGGGTTTCCCANGTAAATTGAGGACCCACAGCTCCCAATTCCAAGTTTTGAGTTTCGTATTTGTATGGAGCCAACCAGGGAGCAAATAGAGAAAGAACGCCGAGAAACAAAAGAACCGCTCCTCCAAAAATTGCCATCCGATTACGACACAGGCGAATCCAGGCATCTTTCCAGAGTGAACTAGAACTTTCTTTTGATAGCTCACTCATGTGTTACGCAAACGGGGATTCAGCCAGATTTGGAGAACATCAACCAACAGATTTAACAGAATAATCAAAGCCGCAAAAAATAGAACTGTCCCCATCACCATGGTATAATCACGATTAAAAGCTGCCTCGACAAAGTGCCTGCCTAAACCAGGAATTTGAAAAATTGTTTCAACAACAAAGGATCCAGATATCAAGCCTGCCACCGCTGGGCCAAGAAACGCAACTACCGGCATTAATCCACCTCGAAGAGCATGCTTCAAAAGCACTCTCAGCTCACCAGCCCCCTTTGCGCGCGCTGTGCGAATATAGTCTTGGCTCATTACCTCTAACATTCCTCCGCGAGTTAACCTGGCAATGTAAGCAGCATAAACCCCTCCCAAAGTTAGTGCGGGTAGTACACGGTCTGACCATTGATCCCATCCCGATGCATTGAACCATTCCAACTTGAGAGAAAATATAAGAATTAATATTGGACCCATAACAAAAGTTGGAACACAGATGCCAAGCATGGCCAGTGTCATGGGGGTATAATCCAATATCGAGTTGGGTTTTACCGAAGCCATCATTCCCGCAGTTAATCCCAAAGCTAAAGCGACCATGATGGACCACAACCCCAATTCTGCAGACACGGGGAATGCTTTAATAATCACCTCGTTTACCTGTCGGTTTGAATGCTTAAATGAGGGCCCCAAATCCCCGACAACCAACTTTCCTAAAAAATCGAAATACTGGGATGACAATGACTTATCCAATCCATAATGAGCCTCAAGTTGTTTTTTTATCTCCGGATCCTTAATCGGTTTTTCCCGATCAAAAGGCCCTCCGGGAGTAAGTCGAAGCATAAAAAAAGTGATCGTAGCGATCACGAATAGGACTGGAACAGCTTTGAGCAGCCGAAGAAAAATCAGTTTCCACATGGATACAGTCGATCCTTAATCCTCTGGTGAAATCGATACATGCTTGTATGGATGATGATTCAAAATCGTGGGGTACCAACCCTTTACTTTAGGATTAGCCAAATATTTTGAGGTATAATGATATATGGGAATAACCGGCATTTCATCCAGTAATATTGCTTCAGCTTCCTCAAATAGCTTGAATCGCTTTTGCCGGTCAGCCTCTTGTCCAGCAGCTTCAATGAGTCGATCAAACTCATTATTTGCAAACCCGGTGTAGTTGTTCCCTCCGCCAGTAAGCCACATATCGAGGAAAGTATTAGGGTCATTGTAATCACCAATCCAGCCAGCTCGACTGACCTGGTACTCCATTTTTTGCTGTGTACTCAGATAAACCTTCCATTCCTCATTTATCAGTTCTATCTGAATTTTCAGGTTATTCTGCCACATCTGCTGGATAGCTTCCGCAATCCTTTGGTGAGCCTCTGAAGTGTTATATAATAACTTCAGTTTAGGAAATCCCTTACCCTGCGGATATCCCGCTTCAGCCAAAAGCTGCGCAGCCCGATCAGGATCGAACTCAATCTTTGGGCCACCGCTGTAAGTGTAACCACCTGTATCTGGCGGAGTAAAAAATGCCGTTGGCTTATCCGCACGTCGCATCACATTACGCACAAGGCTTTCGCGATCAATGGATAGCGCCAAAGCCTGCCTCACTTTCTTTTTATCCAAAGGGGGTGCNGTAACGTTTAAACGATAAAAATAAACCCCAAGATAGGGGTCGAGCCTGAGGTTTTCCGGATTCTTTTTACGGTACACATCTATTTTATTTAGCGGGATAGTATTTGAAATATCAATTTGGCCACTCCTGAAAGCCCGCTCTTCAACCTCGGCACTACTTATAGGCTTAAAATTTATTTGCTCCAGCTTCACCTTATCTTTATCCCAATAGGTTGAACTCTTCTTAACCACGATTACATCATTAACCTCCCACTTATCGAGGACAAAGGCACCATTGCCTACAAAATTACCGGGCCGGGTCCACGGGTTATTTGGAGAATCTATTTCGCCATACTTTTCCACTGTCGGAACATGTACCGGGAACCAGGAATAGTGATTTAATAGCGATAGAAAATAAGGAGTGGGCCCTGCTAGAGTAATCTTTAAAGTATGATCATCCACAGCTTCAAATCCAACCTGTGAAAAATCTTCTATCTCTTTTTCATTAAACGCTTTGGCATTCTTAACAACGTGCAACATATAGGCATACTGTGAAGCTAACTTAGGGGAGAGCATTCTTTTATAACTCAGAACAAAATCCTTTGCAGTTACTGGATCACCTGTGGACCACTTTGCGGTCTTGCGAAGGTAAAAAGTCCAAATTAAGCCATCCTCACTCTTCTCCCAGCGCTCAGCCACACCCGGAACAGGATGCAAGTCCTTTGGGTCTTCTGCCACTAACCCCTCAATCAGGGCTGCCAATATATTATGTTCGGGCACTCCGGTGACAACATGGGGATCCAGACCTTCCGGCTCAGCTCCATTACCTAAATTTAGAATCTGTGCAGTAGATCCTGAATTATTGGATGAGGTTTCAGATGAGGGCTTACCACAGCCCAAAAAAATACAAGCAACAAAGCTGATGATAAATAAGCGGCCGATCATGATTCTCAGCGTGGGTTAAGTTGCCCTAATCGGGCAAGCTGAATTTTTACTGTTTAGGTTTAGGTTGCGGCACCTGCACTTGAGGTTCTTCCGGTAGTTCGTCTTCCTTAAGTCCTAGCACTGTGCGTAGGCGCTTGGTTAAAACAGGATCCTCTTCTACCAAAAANGCGCGTAAACGGGCCAATTTAACCTGTTCAAATGAAGGCAAACTAACCCGGTTTTCCGCCGCGTTTGAAAAACGATCCGTGAATCGCTGGTGCAGGTTCTCTGCCATGGTTAAATGACTCACTGCCTCTTCTTCTTCACCTAAAGCTAGGTGAGTATAATGGCGAATCAAGAGCCCAATTAAAAGAGCCAAAGTCTTATCAATACTTCCCCGGTTAACGGCATCCTTCAACCGGTTAAGGACGAATTCATCCATATCATAGGACCAACTACCATCTTCATTTCTGTTTGCTCCAGTAAAATACATCATGTTATCCGGATAGGTCTCTAGAGCGATTTTCAGCCATTTTACCGCCTCTTCTTCCCGATTATAGTAATAATTCCATTCCACCACTCTCCTTAAAAAGTTCATATGTGCAATGTGGTAGGTACCCTCAACATTGGCCTCTCGCTCCTTTACAGCCAGTTCAGCCATATCGATATAAGACTGGTGAGTTCGTTCGGTTAAATCCAAATTTGGAACAACTAAGAGTGGATTAGAAAAATACTGATCAGGGGGCACTGTGGCACCAGAGGGAGTATTAAGCTTGCCACGGTCAAAACTGTACATCATCGACTGATAAAGAATCCTCTCCAACTTACGTAAATCATTTTCCTTGGCGGGATTATGGCGGCAGCGCTTGAGACCTATCATTGCCCAATAAATAGCCTGAGTTTCAGGCTTTCGCCAATCCAATGCGTAAACGACNTGCCCATCTGGCTTCTCCACTCTCCCGTATTTTTCGTTGATGGACTTCATTTCACGNGGATCCATTTTATANATTTCCCGCAACCTCTTTACCCGATCAGCAATCTCNTCGTTNGGTGGATTAATCAACTCGTCAAAATTAGGAACACCTCGCATAGCGTTGGCTCTTGCATCACTTCCCCAAAGCACATCGGTCATTTCCTGAAGCCAGCGCATTTTGTAATACCGGTGATGATCATCCATGTTGTGGCCAATCTTATGCTGAAAAATCCANCCCAATTCGTGATAAATTAATGGTTCCTGAGGGTTGTATCTAATCCCCTTATCACGCAACAAACTGACTCCTTCGGTAACATATTTCCAGCGGGTTTCCTTATCCGGATAGGTCACCGATATATTGTAGGCCATATTCCATGCACGATTCCGCCAAACCATGGAAACTTGAGGCTGAAGCTGAGCAACCCATTCAGAAAGCTGCATTTGCTCCTGATATTTCTTCTTCAATTGCATGTTATTAGCTCGCAACCATAAATAGGAAGAAATAATCCCCCGGAATCCACCCAGCGACTGGGTAGTCAAAGCCAAAAGGGGAGGAGCATCCTGTAGCGGCTCCAAATAAGTCGGGCTCAACTCACCACGCTGTGAATTCAAGCTTCCTTGCAAAAAGAAAAGCCCNCNNAAACANAGAAATATCACACCAATCAAAGCTTCCTTTGGAGGCGTATCCATTGTGTCACTGCGATTCTTACCGTTCATTATCTAATTCGCATCACACGATAATATGAGATACCGGCAACATACATGATAGGAATAATGACTGCAATCCAGATGAAAAGCCTTCCATAACCCTCTGCAAGTGAATAGATAAATAAAGCTAATATTAATACTGCTATAAAGCCCAATATATCCAAACCAAATTGAGTATCAGCCCCTCCTCCTCCTGATTCGCTTGTTATAGCCAATTGACGATTAGACAGGATTAAAGTNCCCAAAACACCCAACACGAGCCCGGATAATCCCCATATNTAACCGTAAGCTTTGATTAATTCACTCCATGTAATACTCCNNCCTTCGGTTAACTTTTCAATAGGAGAATATTCTATAATGGGTTTAACCACTGAAACCATTACCTTAAAAACCGGCACTGCAAGTTTATCTATGTAAGACGTATCCTTTTTCCCCTCAGTATAGGTCTGCATAATGGTTCCATCCTCAACAACNTCTTCNATCAAAGACATTGAGGGAAAAGCAACCAAAAGACCTAAGCACGCGAAGGCACACATGCCAAAAGACATGAAACTGCCAGCAAACAGACCCAGCGCAGACAAAGCTCCCAGCCAGGCAAAAACAATCCCCAATCCGCGCAAATAATTAACCAGAAACCCAGCCTCCCGATAAACCATCTCAACACCATCCCCTCCAATCCGATTTCGAGCATCAAGATAAGGTACTTTCAATTTCTTATCGCTCGTATTGATTAGAGCTACAGACATAATATTTTCATCCTCACTAAACATACTAATTGTCTTACCTTCTTCATTTGAATCCAAAGAAACCCGCATTGGAATTTCGTGTACGGTTCTGGCATCGAAACTTAACCGCCTGCCTGCAAAACGGCGACTACCTGGACCAATCTGAAACAANATTGGATAGAGGGTATCAGCCTTATAACCTATCTGGGTATCCTCAAAGTAAAATCTCATGGCAAATTCTCCATCTTCCNCAGGCCGCCAAGTCATTGGCTTTTTGAAATAAAGCGCTATACCTTCCCCTGGCTCGAGAATTTGAGAGTATCCCCTTACTTCACTAGTAATCTGATTGGTCGCCCTCTGNATATCCTCGCTGTCGAGTTCCCGGGACAATTTANTAATCGGAATNCCTCGNGACTTTTCCCATTCATTTTTTTGCACCAACTCCTGNCCAACGTACCTGGGCCAATATTGTTTTACCGTTTCTTCAATCCACGTATCTAATTTAACCGCCCGAATACTCGGAGGTGCATTAGTTGCCTCTTGAACGAGAACNAACCTTTCAACCTGAGGGGTCATTNTCATACCGTCACGAGCCAAAAGCAGCTCACTCCTAAGTATATTTTCCTCCACAGAAGCAATTTCCTCCCTCATTTCNTCCACTGAACGTAAAAGGGGCTCCTTGCCCCTGTTTCGCGNTTGAAACTGNGCCACTGAATCTCTGAATCGATCATCCATTAGCTCGGTCAATTCGGCCAATAGAGGTTGAGGATTAGGGGCNATTCGAGGCTCCCCCGGGGTCTTTGNATTTTCAACAAAAAGNGGCCTCCCAGATCTAAGTATTGCCATGGCAATATCCAGATCAGGTCGGGGCTCCATCTTCTCCAGCGCATCCCACGTCAGCTTTTTGGCCCGGTATTGCACCATCCCGAAAACAATCCCTCCNGCGACAAGGAGTAAGATAAAATTCATACTCATTATACCAATCCATTTTCCTAACCATATTTGCCATTTCGCAANNGGCTTAGTGGCAACCATCTGCAGGTGAAAATTCTCGATATCATTAGCCAACGAACCCGCTGAAATCCACAGGGTAGCCGCTCCCATAATCACAGTAATCATGGAAAGAGTGTAAGTGATTAAAATTTGGGTCATTCCAGCTGCTGAACCATCGTCCTTGACGATCAAAGGCAACCCTCCAACAGAAAGCGCCAGCAGGGCTAACATTACCCAGAAAAACCGNTAGCGCAGCGAGGCCTTCCAAGTCAAAAAGACAATGGCTAGCAATCGCTTAGCCATTATCAGTCTTCTCCCAGAAGGCCGGACAACTTATCGTCCACCTCATCGAGTTTTTTATTTTCTGCCGCCTTCTTCTCGGTAGATGACTCAACATTAGAAGGTTTCCTGGATTTGGATTCCGAAAGCGAATCCAATTTAGCCTCATTGAGTNTAGGCTCTGAGANACTTTCATCTTCCTCAGGTAATTTAGTTTTACCAACATCCTTATCGGTCAACCGATTGAGCATTGTTTCTGCCTGAGTAGGGATGGGTTCATCAGCCTTCAAAAACTCAGCCACTTCACTACCAGAGGTCGCACCTGAAGTTTCATCGGATGCACGTGCCTGCTCTACTACATTTAAGAAAAGACTCTCAAGATTTTGTGAGGGATTATCGACCCGAATATTTTCCTTTCCGGCATGCCGCTGCATCACTTCCATCACTTCCTTTTGGGCTGATTCACTTAATACGGGCATGGTAAACTGAATAGAATCACGCTCAGTTAAGAGTTCTTCAAGCGTTCCATATTGCTGCACTTTCCCCCCGTAATATATTACTGCCCGATCACACACATCTTCCACATCCGACAGGAGATGACTGGAAAGAATCACAGTTTTACCCCGTGCTTTGAGATTCAATATGAGATCCTTTATTTCGCGACAACCAATAGGGTCCAAGCCCGCGGTGGGTTCATCGAGAATAACTAAATCAGGATCATTTATAAGCGCTTGCGCGAGACCAATGCGCCGCTGCATTCCCTTCGAAAACTCACCCACTGTTCGCATTTGGACCCCTTTCAGGCCCACCATCTCCAGAAGCTGCTCCGAACGGCGTTTCTTCTCCTCTTTATCCAGGGCAAATAAACCGCCAAAAAAATCAAGTGTCTCCTCGGAATCAAGAAAACGATATAAATAAGACTCCTCGGGAAGATATCCAATACGCTCCTTAGTTTTTACATCGCGGGGAGAACGACCGAAAATACGAACCGCTCCCCGGGTTGGATTAAGCAAACCCAGTAGAATTTTGATAGTCGTCGATTTACCTGAACCATTAGGGCCCAAAAGCCCGAATACCTCACCTCGACGCACCTCAAAATTTACCTCATTGATTGCTTTTGCCTTTGGACGCCCCCAAAAATCACAAAAGATTTTCTCCAGAGAACGTACCACAACAATATCATCCTGACTGGCTGATTCTTGGGTTGCCGCAGAAGCTGTTTCAGAAATTTCCATTTAAGTATTGTCCTATACCGTTGCAGTAGCCACATCTTCAGATTGCGACACCTCCGAATCTGAAGCGTTCTCTTGATCGGTTTGGGAGTCTTCGTCATAAGCCTCCATATCTTCGCCTTCACGAACCAAACGCGCACTATTGAGTACAACCAGAATCGTTCCAAAGAGATTAATACTGGCTGCAACTACCGGGTTAATCATTCTGGCTTCCTCCCCTTCAGGGCTGAACCCTAGGGCAGTCAAAAGTGAAGTAGCAAATTCAGGAGGAAGCGCTGCCAAAACCAACCCTACCACCACTGATCCAACTCCAATTAAAAAGTTAATATTAATTATGGATCTGGTCATCTTCGAAAGCCGCATCAAAAATGGCAGCCTACGTAAATCACTACTCATCAACGCAATTGTAGCACTCTGAATAGCCACATCGCTTCCGGCAGCACCCATAGCGATACCGATATCACCCGCCTTAAGGGCAGGAGCGTCATTTACTCCATCGCCAACAAAAGCAACCGTATAGCCACGCTTACGCAAACCCTCCACATATTTCACCTTCTCGGCAGGGAAGCAATCGGCCTGAACATTTTCACAACCAACCTCTGCTGCAACGCGCTCTGCCACTGGGGCGCGGTCACCGGATACAATTGCCAACCGACTAACCCCCTCATCTGTTAATTCACTCAATGATTCACTCGCTTCAGACCGAATCTCATCAGTCATCCCAACCCAGCCGATAAACTCCCCACCGCGAGATACATGCACCAGACTGTAGCCCTCGGTTTCATCAAGATCCACTGATTGGGCAATATCCCCATTTACATTGTTTTCCTCCAGCCATACTTGACGACCTACCAAGACCGATTGGCCTTCCAAAGATGCAGCGACACCCTTGCCGGCTGTTTCCTTAAAATTCTTCGGTTCGATCAACTCCACTCCTGCTTCCTCGGCCAAAGTTAAAATTGCTTTTGCGGTTGGATGTTTACTGTACTGCTCTGCTGAGGCAGTTAGCACCAGAAGTTCGGCTGGCTTAATCCCTTCGACCGGCTTCAATCGACTAACTTTTAGAGTGCCGGTTGTGATGGTCCCAGTCTTATCAAAAATAAACGCATTTATCTTGGCAGCCAACTCGATATCACTCACCTGTTTGATCATAATCCCCAAGCGTGAGGCGGTAGCAACCGCAGCGACCATGGCTGTGGGAGTAGCTATAATAAAGGCAACTGGACTGGCTACGATAAAAACTGAAATCACAAGATTCATGTTTTGAGTAAAAGCCCAAAACAAAGCGCCGATCACCAATACCAAAGGAGTATAAAAACCCATATACTGGTCCACGATCTTCTCAAAGCGCGTCTTTGATTGCGCTGCCTGCAGAATCAACTCCCGTACCCGACCAAACTCAGTTTCCACACCCACCTTGGTTACTTTTACCTCTAAGACACCATCAATATTAATTGTACCCTGAAAGACCGTGTCACCGGGGTTCTTATCCACGGGCAAAGATTCACCGGTAATATTGGCCTGATTAATCGACCCGTTACCGGTGAGGATGTCACCATCAGCAGGCACATTATCACCGGGACGAACTCGAATCCTATCACCTACCTCTAAATCATTTGCTGCAATCTCCTCTTCCTCCCCCTCTCCATTAATCCGTCTTGCCTTTGTGGGGGCACGTTCCAGCAACCTGCGAATCGCTTCCTGAGCACCGGAGGCAGTGCGGGACTCAATCATCTCGGCCAAAAGCATAAAAAACGCCACCAATCCNGCAGCGTGGTATTGTCCTTGAGCAAAAGTAGCCAACACGGCAATCGCCACCAATTCGTTGGTCGTCAATAATCCCTGCCGCAAATCCTTAATAGTGGTACGAAAAATACGAACCCCCAATATCATCGCACCAATCATAGCACTGAAGTCCCCCACTCGGGATTCTTCGCCCAAAATCGCATTTGCTAAAAACCCATTAACAACAAATATAACTCCCGCAAAAATATATTTCACAGTTGTTGCCGCCGAGGAATCNTCCTCGTTTACCATCTCGGACGTATTTGTGTTAGTTTCCATTGCAGTTTACTCCTCCACCTCCGGTGGAGGTTGGTTGATCAACAGGCGTAACTTTGCCGGATTCANTTTACCAGTCTTTGAAATGAGATAGATCTTAATATCATCATTTTCAGAAATACGTTCCATGCTCTCNAAATACAACTGCTCCATATAACGCCTTCGAGAGACGGGATCAGGATATTTATCTATAATTTCTTTGAACCGATTGGCCAAAGAATCCACTGAAGCCCGCATTGCCTGTGCCTGATTATTAGCCTGATTACGAATAGTAGCCACATCACCGGAAAGCGCATTGAGAGAAGTACTACCAGAGGGTCCTGTTCCCTGATTAACCGCACGCTGAATCGCTTCAGCCTCACTTTTAGCTGATCTCAGTGCTTCTTCTCTTCGACCATCAACACTATCGAAACTATCGTAAGCGTCTTGAGCCATGAAAGGAATTTTCACATCCTTTCCCCCCACATTNATTCTTACGATTTCCACTCCAAGCGCATATTTTTTGACTAAATCTTTCNCCCGCCTATCTACCGCCTCAGCAAACTCACTAGGGTTCGTTTTGATTTCAGAAAAATTAAACTCAGAAGCACAGTAAGTAATCCCGTTATCGAGAACATACTGCAATACGTCCGTCGCCTCAGCAAAATCGAACTTAAAACGCTTAGGATCCTCAACCTGGTAGATCATTTCGGCTTGAATATGCAAAATTTTGTCATCTGAAGTTATTACATAACCATCTGATGCCGCATCTACTGGTCGCTCACTCGCACTTTCTCCTATCTCAAGACGTCCAATTGGAGCATGCCATGCTGCATTTGACTTCAGGGGGCTTTCACGCTGAATTTCTACCTTCTCTTCGATTGGATAAGGCCAAGCAAAACGGATACCAGCCTTGTATACCTCATCACGATCTGTGGTTTGAATCTGCCCAAAACGCAATTCGATGGCACCGGACTTAGCCTCCTCTACCGAATAGGTATTGGAAAAAATCAGATAGATAACGAGCACAGCAATAACAAGCTTGAGGATTACAAAACTGCTGTGCAAAGCGTACTCCATTGCCTGGGAACCTGCCTCGCCAGACAAATTTGCCTCCGATATCTGATCTAGTTCTTCGGAATCTTGAGACATATCGCTTTATCCTACACAGGTTAATTTACTCCTCTGAATCTTCCTCTTTAAGGGGAGAATCCAAGCCTCTTAAAAGACCAAAAGGACCCATACTGTCATCTAATATAAGGGTCGTTTGTTTTTTAACCGACTTTTCCAGTGCCTCAAGCTGCATTAGAAACGTAGCTAATTTTGGATCCTGCTCCATTAACTTAAATTGTGCGAGCGCATCAGTTTGGGCAGCGGCTAAAGTAGCGCTGGCCTCAGCTCGAGCTTTTTGGAGAGCTGTGTCCTTATCATTTTGCGCCTTAGCTCGAATCGCATTCGCTTCCTGTTGGGCAATATGAACAATCGTCCCTGCTTTGTTCGTCCATTGGGTCACCATGGCATTAAGAACTACATCCAAACTGCTTTGCGGAACACCAACTTTACGGATGCCAACAAACTGAATGTCTACCCCTAAACTATTTTTAGCATTATCTCTTGCTTCATTTCGAATTGATTCCTCGAGTTTAGCTAAATCTACTTTAGAATCATCAGCAGAACCCTCAGTCCGAATAAAACTTCCGAAGCTGGTTGCGACGGTGTTAACCTTATTATTTACAACTGTATCAACAATGGTAAGGAGTTGCTTTTCTGCATCCTTCATTTGTGCCTTAGCATCTTTACCGGCAGTGTTGGACATGAATTTACTCGGATCTGATATATTCCATCCAAAATAAAACTGCATCATCACGCTTTTCCCATTTTGCGTCATAACCTGATCATATCGGGTGGTGTTTACGTGAATTCGCTTATCAAACTTGTAAACCCGCTCAATCGGCCAAGGCCACTTGTACTTAATACCAGGATCCTCTATTGGCTTACTATTTTTTCCGAGCCGATTGACAAAGGCTACCTCATCCTGCCGCACCTGATAAGTGAACATGTAGGAGCCAAATATCACCAGTAGTAATCCAAAAATTACGATGTTAACGATTTTCTTCATGGTTAAATCTATTTTTTGTTATTCGCCGAGGGAACTTTAATGTCGGTCATATCCCGACGGATTGCTTCATGCAGATCGAGATCCACCTCAACATCATGGTTTTGGGAGGCGATCACAAATTTACGAGCATGTTCTACAGCCCTCTCAAAGGTAGTCAAATAAAGCCACAAAGGATATACATTGCTCGCCTCGTTGAATGGCTTTTGAGAACCCGTTTGTCTCTGAGACCGCGCTTTGGCCTCCATACGTAAAAGCTCAGAAGTCACCTTTGCGTCATACTCAATCAGACCAACCTCGTTGGTGCGCTCGGCATCAAGCCGCATTTTTTCCTGACCCGCTTCAAACTCATCAAGTTGACTGAATAATCCATCAGCAATTGGCTTTTCGAAAGCCGCTGCAACCGGCACCGGACTAAATCCGTGATTTTCCTCACCAGGCCCACTACCCCGCTCGATTACGTTTTCTGGTGATTCAGCCGGGGGGCGCAGATTAGCCACCCCTACAAACAATATCTCCACCCCCATATCATTTACTTTTTCTTGAATACTATTCTTTAGAGCTTCTTGCGCTGTTTTCCTGCCCTTAATGAGTAAATCTTCAAAGTCATGATTGAGGAAATAATTTACCACTTCCCCGGTAGCTATATTCTTTAACAACTCCTCTGGTTGAGAATAACGCAACCAGCCATTTTTAAGCCCTTTAATATCACCTTCTTTTTCACTCCGAATACGATACTGAACCGGAACACTGGCAACCATGAGGTTGGCTTCCACTGTCTCATCACCACTTCCTACGAGGAAAAACAGTTCGCCGGTTTTCTTTTTTGAATCGTAATCCTTACCATTAGGTTCGAGCCATAAACCCGGACGATCTCTAAATTGAGGTGGTATTTCATCTTCACTCAGTGGTTCCAGACCAACATGAAACGTGTGAACTTGATCAGGATTAAATTTCTCAACCGCCGCAAAAGGCCAAGGTAGTTTCAAGTGAAAACCCGGCTCCAAAAGAGAGGTTTGTTCCTCCCCGCGAGATCCATCGACGAGCCTACCCCGCTCCGACGGCTCAACCACCACAACAGTAGTCGACAACCATAGAACAATAATCTGCAGCCCTATAACGATGCCAAGCCTTTCACGCAAAAACTGATATCCGGAAGTTTGGGATACCTTAAAGCCGAATTGATAATCAAGGACATGCCCCACAGAGGTAAATAGATTCTCAGGCTTGGCAACCAACCCAACCATTCGACTCTGGTATAGGAGACGCTTTTGCTTTCCAGCCACTTTTGGCCGAAAAATTTCCAATATTGCACTAAGGAGGTATTCGATTGCTGTTAATGCGAGCAGCACCATCAGAGCGCCTCCTACATACACATCAACCTTTGCGTTCTTGAATGAAACGGCAACAACCGCTGCCCACACAAAATTCAGGTAAGCCAAAAACAGGATATAGTCAGAAGCTGGTTGCAAAAAACGCTGCTTTTCGATGCGGGCCAAATTGGAGGCATACTGCCCCCGTAAAAACATAATTAAACCGATCAGAGCCGCTCCAAAGAGAGCAACATATTTACCATTCACCATCCAGCTATCGATTGTTTCACGCGCAGGCATGAAACGGGAAAAATAAACGTACAAAAACGAGACAACCTGTAAGACAAACATGACCACGGTTGCAATCGGTATACCCCATGTTTCAAACTGCTCACAGGACCTCTTGGCTGGTAACACTTGACCTTCTTCAAACAATGCTTCAGCCGTTGCTCCTGCTTGGATTTCCTCTAGCTCACGAGCTTCCAATTGCTCGCGACTTTTCAGGTACATATGCAGCAAGCTGATTGTTGCCACAATAAAGGCTACTCCCATGAAGGCCCAAACTGCAAAAGCCGTTATTGAACCGGTGACTAAGGATAAGACACCATAGCTGGCGGAACACACCAACATAATGATCCAGTTTAAGAAACCGCCTCTTACCTCAATTTTATCCGTTGTCTTCACCACTTAATTCCCGATTCTCAAACAACCAAATTGCCATGGACAATGCCATGGTCACGTACAGAAACACATATAGCCCGGCTGTACCAAGGTACTTCGCAGGTACTGTCCCTTGGTCATACTTTGTCTTAAAACGTGTCTCTCCCAGTTCATCTGCCTGTACATTCACAGAATCGGAGAGCCAGAAAAGCTGCCAGTTAGGCACTAAAACGTAAAGAATTTTTGCCCAGCCTGAGCCTCCGGTAATGCCAACCTCTCGTTCAGTCGAGGAATCCCACTTATTTAAACGGCCATTTTCCAACTCAACCCAAAAGGCCAAATGACCTGGAACGACCGGCGTCTTCACTTGATTCTCTAAGCGGCGATACTCGGAGAGATCATCTTTTTTTGCCTCATCCCGCTCTATCACCGACTCACGCTCGGCTAATGCCTCCTCCATTTGAGGCAAAAGAGTCAGATCCATGGAGTCTCCTGTAAACTGCTCCGGCATTAGGCGGCGCCCTAGTCGAATCATCTCCCGTTCCACGGGCACATTCCACCGCTCTTTAAGATCATAATCCAACAGTTCCTTTAAACGTTCATAGTCAATCTGAACTACATTGGTTTGAACGCTTCCCAGAGTGATTAGCCGTTCCTGAGATTTAAATGCATTCAATTCAGGGTTAGNCCCTGTTACATCAATTTCCAAACGGTAATTAATATCNGCCAATCGAGGAACCCCGCGCACCTGAAGGCGACAAACCGAGTATTTGCCCGGCTGATTGCCCGGCGGATTCCATGTCATGTATTCGCCCGGACGCAAAAGCCCACCCCCTTGGGCGGATTCTCCTAATAAATAGTCGGACATGAGACCAATAATAAAAACACCCGCACAAATCATCATGGTTGGCATCCACCCAAGACGAGTAGAACACATCACAGCTATTGCCGCTAATACCCAAAGTGCCATCAGAATGAGGATTGCCAAAAGAGCAAGCGACCAATCCACATCGTCGGCAAACCCTGCTTTTTCAGCAGTTGGAATNGGTTTGCCATCAGCATCGATTCCAGCGCCATCAGTAAAAACCCAAATATCAGAAAACTTTGCAGAAATTCCCGCTCCCGAGTCAACTAACCACCANGCGCGCTTTTTATCCTGCGTGCATATTGTTAAAAACCCCAAGGTCATAGCAACTGCCAACATCCCCATAGCCCATGGCACAAATGGTTTCTGAAAGAAATAATTTGCCAAACCAGCACATATAAAAGCCAATGCAATAAAAATCCCTAAAGTCATCACTCCCACAATATCCGGATTGCCATAAGCATCATACGCTTGCCGNCTGGCCAACAGCAGGACGATCAAATTNAGGTANGTTCCTACACTTAGCCCACCAATAATGCCCAAATATTTGCCAATTATAAAATGCATCCGGCCTACAGGTTTNGAAAGCACGGCCAAAGCAGTACCGGTTGAAATTTCCCGGGAAAGTGAGGAAGAAGCGCAAATCACCGCGGCCAAGAGCCCCGAAATAAACATAACCGACAAAGCNCCATCCTTAACCATCTTGATATCGGCATTAACCGGACTCAAATCCGTTCCCCCAAAACCAAAATAGGGCACTGCTGCCAAAATGATTATGAGAAGAGAAGACACACAGAANAGCAAAAGGAAAACTGGNTGACGAACCAGCTCCATAAAAGCATTAAAAGCAATGATGGGAATTTGGCGCATTGGTTTCCACTAACAGGGGGCCGCGAATCATACGCAAGCAACCCTTAAAGGCAATGCGAAAGCAAACATCATTTCAAACGTTGAATCTCGACATTTTTCCNCTTTTTAAGTAANATNANNAATTCGCGTGGTGGGTGCCCGCGCTTTAAGGAGGTATTTCAGTGGTGAATCCAATCGTGCAATTTGTCGCGCGNAACAATGGCCAAGTTGTGGCTTGTTTTGACCTGGTCTCAGGCGATTACTCAATCGGCCGGGATTCAGCCTGTTCAATCACCCTAAATAGTCCGGATGTATCCAGAAAACACGCCCTACTCACCGTCTCTAGTGAGGAAATTACACTTGAGGATATCGGAGGTCGTTTTGGTACTTTAATCGAGAACAGGCAAATTGTCGGAAAAGNTCGGGTACAATTAGGCCAATCATTTACCCTAGGGCGAACAAGTGTAGAATTAAGTTTAATCGAACAGTCTCAGACCTCACCTCAATCAAGCGCCTCTGAGCGTTACGAGATTTCTCGACAACTGGCCAAAGGAGGCATGGGCGAAGTTTATCTCGCGCTGGACCGTCAACTTCATAGACACGTCGCTCTAAAAGTAATGACCCCTAAGGTTGCTGAAGACAGCGATCTAACTCAACGTTTTACTCAAGAGGCCATGGTCCTAGGGAGNCTTGACCACCCTCACATCGTCCCCATCCATGATCTAGGGGTTGACTCTCTTGGCAGGAATTATTACGCCATGAAATTTGTTCGCGGCACTACATTGAAAGAAGTCCTACAAGGATTACGCCGCGGCCAGTCATCCATAGTCGAACGTTATCCGCTAGCACGGCTGCTCGATGTTTACAGCAAGGTGTGTGATGCAGCGGCTTACGCACACTCNAAAGGAATTATCCACCGAGATCTTAAACCAGCCAATATCATGATTGGTGAATTTGGTGAAGTGATGGTGATGGATTGGGGTATTTCAAAGATCCTAGACCAACCTGAGAAAAAAATAACTAATAACAACGGTNTTAATNCCAACAGTGGCACCCAATATGGCACTGTCATGGGGACCCCCAGCTTCATGGCTCCAGAGCAAGCAGANGGTCGTCTGGAAGAAATNAACGAACGAACTGATATTTATTCATTGGGAGCCATACTCTACAACATACTTACTCTGCACCCACCTATTAAAGGCAGTAGCACTGACCCGGAAGTGATGGAAAAGATTAAGTCAGGGAGCATCGTCCCTCCAAGTACTTATAATAATCAGGCAAAAAGTACCACTGTACTACTCCATTGCCCAAACTTTCAGGTACCAGAACCTCTGTCAGCTGTAGCCATGCAGGCCCTCTCAAGAAAAGCTTCTGATCGTTATCCCGATGTTCACTCTCTTCAACGGGAGATCGCTGCATTTACTGCTGGGTACGCCCCTAAAGCTGAGAAGGCGGGCTTGCTGCGCCAACTGCAGCTTTCGGTCCGCAGACACTCAGCTTTGTTCACTGCCTGCAGCGTTATATTTCTTCTTACTCTTGCATTTGCAGGTCATGCCTACTGGAGTGGCCAGCAACAGGGTAAAGCCATCTCTCGTTATCAGTCAATTGCCCCCCAAAGCCACAAGTTGGCCGGACAGTTGATGAATAGAGGACTTTTAGCTGAAGCACTTTCACCCTCTGAAATGGCCACCCAACTCGCACCTGACAAGGCCGCTCACTGGCGCCGTTTGGCAAGGATCCAATTGGCACTCCACTACCCTAGCTCAGCACTAAACTCTATAAACAAGGCGGAAGAACTGGCCAATGAAGACTCTTTTACCTCACAGGCAAGAATCCTATGTGATCAGCTGACAAAAGAATATGGAGCAGAACAGCTTCCATTACATGCATTAGGAAAAGTGTTTTATTGGCAACGCAAACGAGGCATGACATTGGACGCACGTTATACTCTGAAACGTATCGAAATTGAAAAAACAAACTCATGGAAAACAGCCCATGAAGGGATGAAAAAGCTGGGGCTATCAGGTCGAATACAACGCGATCAACATGGCTATTTAAAGATCAACCTTGCAGGCACCAAAGCAGAAGATCTGTCTGTTTTTTCCCGCCTGCCGGTTTATTCACTCAACCTCTGGAAAACACCAGTGCGTAATCTTGATGCATTAAAGCAGATGCCACTTCGACAATTATCCCTGGCTTATGCACCAGTAGANGACCTTCAGCCCTTGCGCGGAAGACCATTACAATCGCTTACTGTTGCATATGCCCCGGTTGAAGACCTATCACCGTTGAAAGGCGCTCCTTTGGTGCACCTGCATCTCAGTGGCACAAAGACACACGACCTTTCCCCGCTTAAAAAAATGCCACTTAAGAGTCTACACCTTGACCAAACACCCATCACTGATCTGAAACCCCTCGCCGGCTTGCCAATTCGCGAGCTTCGTCTTGATGGATGCGAAAATCTCAAGGACCTTACCCCTCTGTCGCAGTGCACTGAGCTAGAGGTACTCATCTTGCCACGAAACCATGGCAACATTAATTTTTTACGCAACCTCCCGAAACTTAAACACCTAACTTACCGTTACGAACCCAATACAGAAAAACTGGAACCCGCCTCACAATTTTGGCGCACAAGAAACATGGCTGCCAGACGCTAGTGGCCCAGTGGCCTGAACTTCTCAAACAGATCTTTTGCTTTCTCCACCTGTGATTTACTCAATTTCGNGGTCAATTCATCAGCCGATTTCCCGGCATTTTTAATTTTTGATTTTTTGGCCAAAAGCAACCATTTTAAAGCCTCAATTGGGTGACTATTCCTTATTGCTAAACCACGTGCAAACTGNGCTTCAGGATTTCCATATTCAGCAGCAACTATTTCCAGTCGAGTTTCTTTGTCTTCCGGTTTATTCCAAACACGTGAACGCTTCAAACAGTCAAGAATTTCATCCGGCTTTAATCCGGGNCTAATTACCCCCTGCAAAGCCCGCAAACTGTTCTGCTGTTCATCCGCGATCGTTGTCTTTCTAACCACAAGCGTCCAATAATATGCCTCGGGTAAATTCTTCTCAACTCCGTATCCTTTTGCACAAGCCACAGCATAATCTACCTGAGCCGCACCATGACCCAAACGTGCCGCCAAGCTCCAATAATGCACCGCCTTTTCAGGGTTCTCTTTTAACCCACGCCCCGCCATTAACATCCCTCCCAAATGGTGACTCGCACCAGAGGAACCTTGACGAACAGCAGCATCCAACCATCTACGAACAGCCGAAAAATCAACTTTGAGGCCAGCACCTCTTTCATACCGATTCGCGAGTTCCAACTGGGCTTTGAGTTCACCATTTTCAGCACGTTTCGTAAGCGCTTTGATATCCGGCCCAATTTTGGGAGGATTTGCTTTGAGGCGATCTAAAAGTGTCTGTGCTTGTTTAGCATACGTGGGGTGTCTCACTGTGCTCGCTTTTTTTATCCANGTTAAACCTAATTCAATATCCTGCCGGCAACCAATACCTTGAATATACAAAAGTCCTAGTTCGATTTGAGCTTGCCCGTGCCCTGCTTTGGCAGATTTTTCAAACCAATGGATTGCACTAGTCGGATTTCGATCAACACCTTTACCCTCATAATAAGATTTAGCTAAATCCAATTGGGCTTTTACATGCCCTCCCTCAGCTGCCTGCTTAAATAACTTTGCAGCTTCAGTTAAATCTTTTTTTACCCCAACCCCCTTTGCATAGAGTACGCCAAGCTTGCTCTGCGAATCGTGATCCCCTTCTTCAGCCTGCTTCTTCAATCCAACTGCTGATTTAAGAAAAAGCTGTAAGGCCTCAGGTTGATTTTTTGGGCCAAATTCACCAGTGAAAATTATAGAAGCCAATCGATATTGAGCCTTGGAGTTTCCTTGATCAGCCGCTTTCTTTGCCCATTGGTAAGATTTGGCATAGTCTTGTTCTACACCCTGAGCTTCAGCGTATATTTCAGCTAATTGATATTGAGCCTCAGCATCTCCTTTTCCCGCTTTATCCAGTAAAACGGTAAGGTCAGCAGCTGACAAACCGACTGCAAGGACAAATAACGAGAGGTAAAAGCGCATGAAACTGTTCACGGTTTCGGTTTAAAGCCCCGCAATTGTTTTTTGGCAGCTATGATGTCATCTATTCCCATCCCATGAGTCCTAATCATCTGTGAGCGTTCTAATAGCGCCTCCTCTTTTCCCTGATTAAGAGCCAATGTGTACCAAACATATGCTTTTATTGGATCAGCTTCGACTCCGTCACCCTGGGCAAAGCGCCGAGCCAAATCCACCTGAGCTTGTGCTTTTCCACTATTAGCCTCTTTAATCGTAAATTCCAAATCATCCATTTTACCAGCGACGACCTTTTCACTTGGGTTATAGCGGTCCTCCGGAACAAACTGATCTGCTTCTGCAATTGCTCGTTTGATGTCTGATGGCTCTAGTCTTTTCTGCAAGAAAATCATTTCAGACTCCAAGCCTTTCACGCCACCCCGTTGAGCCAACGTCAACCATCTGTAAGCATGACGCATATGATCGATACGCTTAGGCAATATAGACGGCAAGACCCCCTTGCCTTCCGTGTAAAAAAAGCCGAGAAGTCGTTGAGATTTTGCATCTCCCTGAATTGCGCCTCGTCGAGCCCACATAGCTGCCTTCTTGTAATCTGGGCCGTCGAGTTTACCCTCCATGTAAATAATGGCCAATCCGCCCTGTGCCGGCGAAAAATTCTGAGCTGCAGCTTTTTCCATCCATTTCAGACCCCCTTTAAGATCCTGCTTCACCACATCTCCAGTGTACAATAATTCGCCTAAATTTGCTTGCCCTTCCGCATCACCCTTTTCAGCCGCTTTCATAAACCATTTGACTGCATCTGAAGTTTTACCTTCAGGCAAACGGCCAGCAAGAGCAACAAGTCCCAGCGTATTCATAGCTGGTGTACTGCCTTGTGCCGCGCACTTTTTAAGCCATTGACTCCCCTTCTCAAAATCTGGCTCACCAAAACTTCCCCGGATATATTGATCTCCCAGAGCTTCCATTGCAGGAAGAAACTCCTTCTGGGCTGATTTCATAAGCCAATCTTCAGCCTTTTTAGGCTCATTTTGGGACAAATAAAAATCGCCCAAACTATACATTGCTTCACGNTCACCAGATTCAGCAGCTAGGATCAAATTATCCAACCGAAGAGACTGCCGAATACTATTAGATGCCCCTTCCAGACCCAAAGAAACGTTAGCCGTTACCGTAGTCTCTTNTGCTTTNTACTCATTGACACGTTTTAAGAGATCCAACTGANTTAATTTGAGCTTATCAANTTGTTTGAAAAAATTTACATCCTTATCAGAGGCAAACTGATCACGGCTTCTCCCGAGAAATNCCTGAAGAGTACCTATGCGATTTTTTGCGCTCTTCCTAATCCGTTCATTGCTAGAGCGTGCCGCAATTGAAAACCAAAAATATGCTTCTGAAAGATCTTGTTCTACCTGAGATTTCGCGTCAGAGCCGAAAAAATACATCTCTCCGATTAAATGTTGGGAAGAAGAGTCCCCTTGGGTTGCCGCTTTACGAACCCAACGCAAAGCCTCTTTTCCATCTATTTTTAAACCCAACTTACCCTCGCCTAAAGCCTTACCGTATTCTCTTTGAGCCTCCTTCAATCCANNCTCAGCTGCCTGCTTCAAANAACCAACCGCATNCTCTTGAGAAACAAGCTTTTGNCCTTCGAGGTTGTGCATTATCCACATGGTGAAAGCAGAAAGAGCAAATCCTTTAGAGGCGGCCTCTTTGTAAAAAGTCAAAGCCCTTGGGTTATTCCGAGGTGTCCCCAAACCAATCCGACTCAATTCTGCAGCCGAATGTGCTGCTTGAGCATTACCCAATGCCGCCGCAGCTCGAAAGTTTGCANAAGCCTTTTCATTATCAGGATTGAAGCCGTCGGTTTTAATCAATCCTAATTGATATAGCTTTCCCAGCTTNTACAAAGCATCAGGGTCATCTTGCTCAGCTAACTTTTCAATGGAAGGTATAGCCTCAGTTAGTAATTTGAGCCCGGCCTTCACATTCTGTTCNACCCCTTGACCTAANAGTTGCATGACCGCATAACGGTACTTTGCCAACGGATGACCTTTTAGTGCCCCAACATGAGCATAGTCTCCTGCTTGAACCAAATCCCGCTTAACACCCTTAGCCCAATAAAGGGACTCTGCTAGCTCATAAACAGCCTTTACATCGCCACCATCAGCTTTTTTTTGGAGAATATTGAGCTTATCCTCAGCCAAAAGCACTGAAGAAAATAGACAGAAAAAAGTAAACACTCGAAATATATACATGGATCGGAATGATTTTGTTTAAGGAATACTATTCACCGGCGGATAATACACGTGCACCTCATTTCGTATGCGCTTTTCTTTTTCGCTCAGTTTTTTCTCAAATATTTCTTGCGACAAACGTTCCTCTATTAATTTGTGCACTTCAGATAATGGAACCTCAAATTTATCCCAACGTTTTTCAACGTAAAGCAGGTAATATGATGCTCCATCTAAAGTGAACCCCACTTCCTTTTCTTGTAGGGAAAAAACTTCTCCGGCAACCTCCTTACTTAATCCAACTGGGTCATTCTTATGAATAAACCCCTTATGAATATCATCAGTCGCATTAAATTTACCCGCGACTTTTTTGAAATCAGCCAGTGATTTAATTTCATCGGCTATTTTCTGCACCTTTGCCAAATCAACCCCCTCCTTATCACGAGGGATACGGATTGAATAAAGATCCACTGTTTCCCCTTTGTCACTGATATTGGGGTTCTCAGCATAATACTTTTTGATGGCAGCAGGAGAAACTTGAACCGATTGGCGTACCGACAAAATTGCATTTTCCAGAAGCAATTCATCCCACAACTCAGCTTCACGCTGCTGAATCGTTTTGCCCTGCAACCTCAAATCGTAAATCATTTTTTTTCGATTATTATCATACCTGCTTTTGAGCTCTCTTTTCAGCAGTAATTCTGGCACCCCGGCAGGCTCCACATAGCCCTCACGGTTCTTAATACTCATAACCAGCAAGGCGTCTGTTTCGAGTTTTTTTTGGGCCAAAGCCAATATTGCTGGTGCTACTCTTTCAGCTGGACCTCCAGCTTTACGTTCTACATCCAGTTGTGTGATAACTTTTTGGCCACCCACAATCGCTTTAATGGTGTTGGACACTCTCTTCTGTTGTGTCCATGCATGCTGCGATAAGGCCACGCCTATAATTATGAAGATTACCACTCTCATTTGAAACAAATCTATTCAGGGAGGAATCGTTGTCAAGGGTCGCTCATTCACTGAAAGCTGTGTTAGAGGACACCCAATCTAGGTACTTTTTACTGCCAGAATCTATAACCCAACTGACAAACTCTGGCGTGTCATAAGGGTGTGCTTCCAGCACATGTGCTTCAAGTCGGGGTAGATTTTCCGCATTGGTTTTTAAGATCAATAAAACCTCATTATCGCAGCATAATTTTCCTTCCCACCAGTAGTGAGATTCTAGGCCAGATAACAGATTAGCACAGGCAGCCAATCTTTTTTCCAAAACGGTTTTAGCCAATTCACGGGCAACTTCCATATCGGGCGCGGTAACAAGAGCGATGTGGTACATGAGGTTTATTATCTATTTTGGTATTTAATAAATCAATCTCGCTCACTACTCTCGGGGCCATGAATCAAATCAATCTCTCGGATCGAAAGGCAGTTGTCACCGGGGGAGCTCGTGGCATCGGCCTTGCCATTGCCAAACGTTTAATACAATCGGGGGCAGTTGTAAGCTTATGGGACATAGATACTGAAGCTGCTGCTCAGGCAAAAACCAGCCTAAGTAAGTATGGCGAGGTTAAAATTCAAACCGTTGATTTAACCGATGAAGATGCGGTTGCTG
Organism: Verrucomicrobiales bacterium; assembly: GCA_002719595.1. GTDB lineage: Bacteria > Verrucomicrobiota > Verrucomicrobiia > Limisphaerales > UBA1100 > UBA1100. Next base: position 3,460 of record PBEJ01000038.1, on the reverse strand, counting down.
GTGCCACAGAGGCCACAATCAGTGAATTGGGTCAAATTGATATACTTTGCAACAATGCTGGGATCGCTGGTGGCATCTATAAAACATGGGAATATCCCGTGGAGGAGTTTCGACGTGTGATAGATGTAGACCTGAACGCTGTATTCATCTGCTGCCGCGCCGTAGTACCCCATATGCGCGAACGTGGTTATGGGCGGATTATCAACACTGCTTCCATTGCCGGAAAAGAGGGTAACCCAGGGGCAAGTGCGTACAGCGCCGCCAAAGCGGGTGTTATCGGCCTTACCAAAAGTTTAGGAAAAGAGTTAGCACAAAATGGAATTTGCGTGAACTGCATTACCCCCGCCGTAATCAACACGGATATACTCAAACAAGTCACACAACAACATATTGATTACATGCTCAGCAAAATTCCCATGGGCCGTTTCGGCGAGGTGGATGAAGCCGGTGCGCTGGTTGCTTGGCTTGCCAGTGAAGACTGCTCCTTTACCACTGGCAGCGTATTTGACCTTTCCGGGGGGAGAGCCACTTATTAAACTCAATTCTTATGAATCAAGAAGAAGCCAGTGAAAAAATCAAGGATCACTGCAAAACCATTGCGTTGGAAATGATGAATCTCAACCCAACTATCATCCACCTTGAGGACAAGGATACCCAGGAAGCACTCTTTGAGGCCAGTTATGAACTTACCAAACAATTAGAAATAATAAAAAAACGCGTTATCAAACTTGAACGAAGTAACGACCCTGGAGCAGATGCTTCATCTGAGCTTTAACCCGATTTTACCAACCCAGCACATGGGCAAAAACTAAAGGTGCAACAATTGTAGCATCGCTTTCGATAATGAATTTTGGGGTTTCTTCTTCCAGCTTTCCCCAAGTAATTTTTTCATTGGGAACGGCCCCAGAGTAGCTTCCATAGCTGGTGGTTGAATCACTGATTTGGCAGAAATAAGCCCAGCATGGACATTCCAATCGCAAATCCTGATGGAGCATTGGCACCACACAGATGGGAAAATCTCCGGCAATTCCGCCGCCGATCTGAAAAAAACCAATTGAACTGCCCCTTGGCTCACAAGGTTCGACATTTTCAGGTAAGTTTACGGACTCAGAAATGGGAGAAACCTTTTGGCCTATTTCCTGTTTCATTGTCGTCTGTAGGTACCAATCTGCGAGAACACCCATGTACTCTGGTCCTGACCTCATCACACTGTAATCCAAATCGCCGGCCAAACAATGAGCAACGAAGATATTCCCTAGCGTTGAATCTTCCCAACCGGGGACAAAGAGCGGTAAATTTTTCTCCATCGCCGCAACCAACCATGAATTACGAAGATCGATCTGATAATGCTCACTCACCCTTTCTTCACGAAGCAATCGGTAAATGTATTGGTGTGGAAAGTTTTTCTCTTTTTTGGCATGAGCCTCCTGCCATAAAACAAGCATAGCGTGTTCGATGCGGCGCATCGCTTCCTCTTCAGGGATACAGGTATCGGTCACTCTATTCATGCGCCTATTGAGCAATGCTTTCTCATCAGCAGATGTCAAATCACGATAATTCCGAATACGTTCGTAATGATCGTGGGCAACAAGATTAAATACATCTTCTTCCAAATTCGCTCCGGTACAGGCAATAGCATGAATCTTGTCCTTGCGGATCATTTCAGATAAGGACAATCCCAACTCGGCCGTACTCATAGCCCCCGCCAATGTAACAAACATTTTACCCCCTTTCGAAAGGTGGTCCTGGTAACCATCGGCCGCATCCACCAATGCCGCTGCATTGAAATGCCGATAGTGGTGCTGAATAAACTGACTAATAGGACCACTCACGGCACACACTTAGCTTTTGGATAGAAAAAAAGCATCGTGCAGCTGCTGGGTAGCTGCCTCACCTTTCTCCGATTCTACAACTACTGAAATTTTAATTTCACTGGTAGAGATCATCTCAATATTGATGCCTCCGGCTGCAAGCGTCTCAAACACTTTGGCAGCAATGCCCGAATGAGTACGCATCCCCACACCCACAACAGATACTTTGGCAATACCTTCATCAGAAATCACTTCTGTAAATTCAATTTCCCTATTTAACCCCTCAATAACCTTTAAAGCCTTGAGCAAATCAGGCTTGTCGGTCGTAAAAGACATATCAGTAGCCGGCGTGGCGGAACCATGACTAATATTTTGAACAATCATGTCCACATTAATTGCGCCTTTAGCCAGCGCACTGAAGATTCGAGCGGCCATACCCGGCTTATCAGGAACGCCCACTAGAGTGACCTTGGCTTGGTTTTCGTCCAACGACACGCCGCGTGCCACGACGCCTTCCATACTATCAGTTTCTTCTTTCACTATTGTTCCGGGATTGTTGTTTAGACTTGAGCGTACCTCAAACGTTACATTGAATTTTTTTGCAAACTCTACGGATCTACTTTGCATCACTCTGGCCCCAAGACTCGAAAGCTCCAACATTTCATCATATGATATCTCGTTCAATTTCCGGGCATCGGAAACCAAATTTGGATCTGCAGTAAAGACCCCGTCTACGTCTGTATATATTTGGCATAAATCTGCCTCCAAAGTCGAAGCGAGAGCAATTGCGGTTAAATCTGACCCTCCACGCCCCAATGTGGTAATACGACCGTCAGGCGTCATGCCCTGAAACCCCGCCACAATCACGACATTTTCCGCGTCTAGCATTGCATGCACTTCCCTCGGAGAAATGTTCTTAATCTTCGCCTTAGTGTGCACCTCATCAGTTATAATTCCCGCCTGAGCTCCTGTAAGAGACACCGCCTCCAGATCAAGCGAATGCAAAGCCATTGCCAAAAGCGCGATGGTTGCCTGCTCTCCAGTAGCTAACAACATATCCATCTCTCGCTCACTGGGTTGCTTGTTGATTTCACTCGCCAGCCTGATCAAGTTATCGGTTCCCCCACCCATTGCAGAAACCACTACGACAATCTGATCACCCTTTTGCCGATATGCTGCGACACGTTTCGCAACGTTCTTTATACGTTCAGTATCTTTGACTGAGGATCCTCCGTATTTCTGAACAATCAGTGCCATATTATAACCCCATCGCCGCCTTAACCGCTTCTAAATCAGCCTCAACTAGTTTTGCCTCAGAGTTGGCATAGGTTACCGCACTATCGGGATCCTTCAATCCGTGACCCGTCATCGTAGACACAACAATGCTTCCCTCATCTATTCCGCCAGCACTAGTGACCTTAATCAATCCGGCAAGAGCAGCCGCACAAGCCGGCTCCACAAATATACCTTCAGTAGAAGCAAGTTGTTTATATGCTGAAACGATCTGCTCATCAGTTACCTTATCAATTTTACCCCCTGAAAATTGAGCAGCAGCATTGGCCCCCTGCCAACTGGCTGGATTACCAATGCGAATGGCGCTTGCGACAGTCTCTGGATGTTCAACCCGTTCACCATCAACAATAGGAGCA